>CAINVV010000151.1 GCA_903854235.1 uncultured Bacteroidia bacterium
CTCTGCCACCTTTCTGGCGGTGATGTCACGCAAGGCGCCGTCAATATGGACGGGCTTACCCTCCTCATCAAAAATTAGGCGCGCATTGATGGACACAAATTTTATCGTTCCATTCTTCGATTTGATCTTAATTTCATAATCCCTGATCTCACCTTTCTGTGCAAGCCTTTCCAATAATTGTTCGCGTTCACTGGGATCCGCGTAGATTTCGTAAACAGGCCTGCCGACCAGCTCCTCCGAATTAAAATCAGTAAAATATTTGATGGAGGGACTTATCTCATGCACAATACCTTTCAGATCGGTCTGGTAGAAAACATCCTGAACATTCTCAAAAATGGTACTGTACTTTAATTCACTCTGATGGAGTTTTTCTACCGCAAGTAAATATTCCTGCTTCTCCTGTTCGTGAATAGCACACAGGTTCTTATACTTTTCATGCAAATCAGCGACCTCCGCCCGAAGCATCGCCAAGGTATTACCAATTTCTTCCATACAAGCCACTATATTAAAATCATAAATTACCGCCCATACGGTCTCTCACCGGCAGTTTGGAATTTTCAGTCATACTAGTAAAACAGAGAATTGACAAATTTGTTTTGAATAATTATTAATTTACATAAAAAAAATTTGCACTGTAAATTTTAAATACCCCGAGGTCTAATAATCAATATCTTATCTTTCACTGCATAATACATAATCAACAATCTATGTAAATAATAGTTTGCAAATTAGAAGAAATTATCAAAGAATTGCCATTCCCTTGCCAAAAAAACTGATTTCACCTATTCCACTTAGCTTATCCCCTTCAAACCAACATCCCGTGCCTTGGACTTGGAAACCAAGCACATCACATAATCTCAAATCCGCTCTTTTCCGATTGCTACAAATTTTTCTACGGCAGTGCTTTGAATAGGTATCCGATGGTCTTTCGCCCGGCATCCGATTTGAAATTCATGGCTACAAATTTTTTCACCCCTTCCGGGGAAACCTCCTCCTCTACGGAATTGACCAGAAAATCCGCCTCCACCAGCAACTGGAAATCGATTCCATCGATGGCCGAAAAAGTATGGTGTTTGCTGATGATGAAACAGACTCTGTCGATTACCTCTGCATCAACCGACAGCCTTTCAAGAATCTGACGTGCCACCGGCGGACCTTCTATCTCCTGTTTCTCTCCGTCGGAGTAGCCATATTTAGCTTCAGATACGCAAATACCTATATCATGAAGGATAGCAGTCAGCTCAAGAATCAATTGTTTTTCGGGTGACAGACCCTCCAGCTTTCCCAATAACTGCGCATAACCGTATACCTTGAGCGAGTGCTCTATTCTCTTTTGATCCCCCCCATTTCTGCGAATCATCTCCAACAGAACCAATGCAATCTGATTATCCATTTTTTCTTTCCTTCAAGAGTTTCTGCATCGCGAACATCTCATCTCTCAATCTGGCAGCCTCAATGAAATCCAGCTCTTTGGCCGCTTTTTCCATCTCCTTCTTGGTTTTCAGAATCGCTTTTTCCAGCGCTTCTGGCTTGAGGTAAGCCAACACCGGATCCGCCGCATAATCGATGGTTTCCGGAGGCAGATAGGGTTTTGCGGTTAAACCTTTGGATGGTCTGTATTCCAATCCGATAATCTCCCTGGTTGGTTTGATGATCGCAGTAGGTGTAATCCCATTGGCTATGTTGTAGGCGTGCTGTTTGGTTCTTCTGTAATTGGAAGAATCGATGGTTCGCTGCATGGAATCAGTAATCTTGTCGGCATACATCAGCACCCTGCCATTCAGGTTTCTTGCAGCACGCCCGGCAGTCTGGGTCAGCGAGCGCTCCGACCGGAGGAAACCCTCCTTGTCGGCGTCCAGGATGGCCACCAGCGATACTTCCGGAAGGTCCAACCCCTCCCGAAGCAGGTTGATACCCACCAACACATCGAAACTGCCTTTCCGAAGCTCCTCCATGATCTCCACCCGCTCCATCGTATCCACATCCGAGTGGATGTAACGGCATTTGATGCCAATCCTGTCAAAATACCGGGAGAGCTCTTCTGCCATTCTTTTGGTCAGGGTGGTAACCAGGATGCGTTCGTTCTTGTCAATTCGAAGATGAATTTCATGGATCAGATCGTCGACCTGGTTGTGTGCGGGGCGTACTTCGATAATAGGATCGAGCAATCCGGTTGGACGGATGATCTGCTCCACGATTACCCCTTCACTCTTCTGCAACTCATAATCTGCTGGAGTGGCACTGACAAAGATCAATTGTTTGGCAATGGCTTCAAATTCATCAAATTTCAATGGTCTGTTGTCCGTGGCAGCCGGCAACCTGAAACCATAGTCGACAAGGGTCGTTTTCCTCGAACGGTCGCCACCGTACATCGCACGGATCTGAGGCATCGTCACGTGGCTCTCGTCGATGACCATCAAAAAATCATCCGGGAAAAAATCGAGAAGACAGAAGGGGCGGGTACCCGGAGCCCTGCCATCGAAATAACGGGAATAATTTTCGATTCCCGGACAATATCCCAGTTCACGGATCATCTCCAGGTCGTAATTGACACGGTCCTCGATTCGCTTTGCTTCGGCGAATTTTCCCGCACTGCGAAAGAAATTAATCTGGCCGACCAGATCATCCTGAATCTGACGAATGGCCGCCTTGGTGCGATCCTTCGTGGTAACGAAAATATTGGCAGGATAGACGGAATAATGCTCGTGCGTCTGAAGAAAGGCCCCGTTTTCCGGATTGAAGGTAGAAATCTCCTCCACTTCATCCCCAAAGAATTGAATTCGCACCGCATCATCCGCGTAAGCGGGGAAAATATCGACCGTATCTCCCTTCACCCTGAAATTGCCTCGCTGAAAATCCGAATCCGTTCTTGAATACATTGCGTCCACCAGTCGCCGGAGCATCTCATTCCTGCCAAACTGCTCCCCGACTTTCAGATGGGTAACATTGGCGTGGAAATCTTCTGGGTTTCCAATTCCATAAATACAGGATACCGACGAAACGACCACAATATCCCTTCTTCCAGAAAGGAGCGAAGAGGTGGCTGCCAGTCTCAGCTTTTCGATCTCCTTGTTGATGGCCAAATCCTTTTCGATGAAAGTATCAGTGGTAGGCAAATAAGCTTCAGGCTGGTAGTAATCGTAATAGGAGACAAAATATTGCACGGCATTCTCCGGAAAGAATTGCTTCATTTCGCCGTATAGCTGCGCCGCCAAGGTCTTGTTGTGGCTGAGGATCAGTGTGGGTTTTTTGACCTGTTCGATTACATTGGCGATGGTAAAGGTCTTGCCTGAACCGGTCACGCCAAGGAGTGTCTGGCTCGGAATTCCCGAAACAATCCCCTCACTCAGCTGCGCTATGGCCTGCGGCTGGTCTCCTGTGGGTATGAAATCGGCAGTTATCTTAAAGTCCATGCTAAAGAAGGCTAAAGTAAAAAGGCAAAAAGCAAAAGTAAAAAGGCAAAAGTATTTGCATGAATCTTACTACGTATTTTTTAAACTGCGGATACAAGACCTCGCCAAAATTAACACCAATCCCCTTTACTTTTGCCTTTATCCTTTTGCCTTAAATGAAAGGTATCACATCCGTGGCGATCATTCCGGCAGCTTTGGCAGCCTGCAATCCCAGGATACTGTCTTCGAATACCTGGCAGAATTCGGGGGGAATGCCAATCAGTTCAGCAGCCTTCAGGAAGGTATCCGGATGAGGCTTGTGATTCTGTACATCCTCTGCAGTCACAACGTGCTCAAAATGCTGCCTGACACCTGCCAGTTCGAGCGTTTTGACAGCATAATACCTGGTACCGCCTGTACCGCAGGCCATCGGCAATTTGCCAGTATAGTCCTGAATGATTTTGACCACAGGAAGAATGGCCTTCGCCTTGTGAATATTTTGAAGGAAATGAAACTCCTTTTTGTCCGCAAATTCCTGCGGATCAAAGTCGAGACCGAATTTTTCCTTGAGCAGAACACAGGTTTGGAAGGCTGGAATGCCACTCAGACTGTAGAATAGTTCGGTGGAGATCTCGAAACCATACTCTGCTGCCGTTTCCTGATAGGCAAGTTGATGTATCGGCATGGTATCCGAGATGGTGCCGTCAATATCGAAGATGAGTCCCCTGGCTCTGGGATCAACCGTTAAAGTTTGCTTTTTTGTCATCTGTTGTTCCTGTTTCGTGCAAAAATAACGATTAAAGCGCTTGGCAGCTGCACCAAATCCCCCAAACATCAATTTTCCCGAAAAACAATAAAGGAACATCAGGGATATTTTGCTACTTTGCATCCACAATCATAGTTATTCACTCAACCGATTCTGTCTATGCAGGCGCACGAACTTTACCTTCCCATGCTTATCTCCCTTTGGGTGATTTTCATAGGCATTGCACTGATAATCATCGGATATTCGGACAAAAAATCACTGTTTACCTATTCAGGCTGGGGTTTATTGATGGCAAACGGATTGGTCTCACTCTATTACAACCTCTTGCAAATTGATCCTTCCCATTTTGAGGCAAGCAGTTCGCTGAGGGAAACAGCAGGTTTTTTGGTTACTGCAGGCTGGCTGAATGTTGCAGGTGCCTTTCTGGCTCTGCTTGCTTTGCTTTTCTTTCATTTTAAGAAAAGGCGATACTTTCTGCTTGCGGTTTTAACCATCCTCTTTTTTGCCATCCAGTTTTTTCAGTACTACAGCCTGATTCAGAAACCAAAGTGACTTACGAACGTATTTTAATAGGATCTTTGGTATAAGTAAAAACTGCCGGAACGCTTTAATCGGTTCATTTGCCGGAAAAGTATAAATGAAATTAATTTACGTTTCTGCTCAATTGCAAAACTTCAATATATTCAACGATGACAAATGATATCAATGGTATTTGGGAGATACTGAAGATCGTACTACCAGCCCTGATTGTCTTTTTTACCGCCTATTTTCTGCTTCGTGATCTGCTTGAAAATGACCGGCGCAGAAGGGAATTTGAATTCACCGTCGGTCAGGCCAAGGAGATGGTTCCTGTCAGGTTGCAGGCCTACGAACGCCTGACCCTGTTTCTGGAGCGGATCAGTCCGGAATCATTGTTAATCCGGCACACTCCACAAGATCTGACTGTTGGTCAGTACCAGCAGGTTCTGCTTACAGCCATCCGTCAGGAGTATGAACACAATCTCTCCCAGCAGATCTATGTCTCCCCCCTTCTCTGGGAGACAATTCGAAATGCGAAGGAGAAGCTGATTATCTTGATCAACCGTTCGGCAGAAGAGCTCGACCAGCAGCTTATCGGTTATGAACTTGGAAAAAGAATTTTCACCAACTACCTGGATCAGGATCCCGCGTCAGTAGTGCGGGCGATCTTAGAGCTTAAAAAAGAGGTCGGAAAACTGATGTAATTCCGCTGCATCCAAAAATATTTTTATGGTTATCCCTTAAATCAAATGACATGGACCCGCGTTTTGTAACAAAAACCATCAATCTTCATACAGGCAATCCCGAACAAAAAAGAGCCGAAATCCTGGCCTATTTTCAATTAACCTATCACCTCGACGAGCACCTTTTCGAGGTATTTTCGGATACCGCCGGGATGTACCGGACCGCCGATCCGCTCCGCCATCCGCTCATATTTTACTTTGGTCATACGGCAGCCTTTTATATCAACAAACTGATTATCTCCAAATTGCTGGAGAACAGGATCAACCCAAAATTTGAATCGATGTTCGCCATCGGGGTAGATGAAATGTCGTGGGACGACCTGAACCAGAGCAACTACAAATGGCCCACTGTGGAGGAGGTGAAGGATTATCGGCTGAAAGTCTACGAAACGGTAGTCAGTCAGATTGAATGTATGCCCATTCAATTACCCATCAAGTGGGAAGATCCCATTTGGATCATCCTGATGGGGATCGAACATTCGCGCATCCACCTTGAAACCTCGTCGGTGCTGATCCGTCAATTACCACTGAAATATCTGCGTCCGATCCCGGGATGGGAGACCTGCTCCTTCGCTGATTTCGCACCTGTCAACAGGTTGCTTCCCGTGCAGGGTGCATCTGTTCAACTGGGCAAATCCTTCCACGACAAGCTCTATGGTTGGGACAACGAATACGGTACCCATCAGGCAACCGTCGAAAATTTCGAAGCAGCAGCCTTTCTGTGCTCTAACGGCGAATTTCTGGATTTCATCAACGACAAGGGATACCATACCGAACATTATTGGACGGAAGAGGGTTGGCGTTGGAAAAGCTACACCCAATCTGAACATCCCCTGTTTTGGAGAAAAAATGGAGAAAATTACAGGCTAAGACTGGTCTTTGAAGAGATTGCAATGCCGTGGAATTGGCCTGTGGAAGTCAATTACCTGGAAGCCAAAGCATTTTGCAACTGGAAGAAGGAAAAAACAGGTCAGCCGATCCGGCTGATGACAGAAGAGGAGTGGTACATCCTTCACGACAATGCCAATGTTCCGGATCTGACAGAATGGGAAAAAGCCCCCGGCAACATCAACCTCGAACATTACCAGAGTCCCTGCCCTGTAGATCGGTTTGCCTTCGGCGAATTTTACGATCTGATTGGCAATGTCTGGCAATGGACCGAGACCACCATTTCGGGATACGAAGGATTTAAGATCCATCCCTCTTACGATGATTTCTCGGTCCCTACCTTCGACATGCGACACAATATGATCAAGGGAGGTTCCTGGATCGCAACAGGCAACGAAGCTATCCGCGATTCCAGGTATGCCTTCAGACGCCATTTCTACCAGCATGCAGGTTTTCGCTATGTGTCATCTGAGCAGGATGTTATCATCAAGGACAGCACCTGCGAGATGGATCCCGAAGTGGTGCAGTATTGCGAAACACACTATGGCTCAGCACCCCTGAAAGTTCCCAATTTCCAGAAGGCACTAGCAGAATATTGTGTCTCTGTATCCACCGGATTCCTGCAACGCTGTGCGCTCGATATGGGATGCAAAACAGGCCGGACGAGTTGGGAACTGGCACGGACCTTCAACAATGTCACAGGAGTGGATCTCTCCGCCAGAACCATCCGCGTTGCCACCCAATTGCAGGAACAAGGAAGTTTTAACTATGTTTTTTCCGAAGAGGGAGAAGTGGTGGATTACAGGCAGGTTGCCCTGGAAGATTTCGACCTGACTTCGCTGGTAAAAAAAGTAAAATTCCTGCAATCCGATTTTGCCAACCTGAAGAACGTCTTCAGCGGGTACGACCTGATTGTGGTAAATGACATACTGGACAAGATCTACCAGCCCAGGGAGCTGTTGTCTCAATTGCACAGAAGAATGAACGACCACGGCATTCTGGTCATTGCCACCGCATGGGACTGGGATGAGAAGCAAACCAAACCAGAAAACTGGCTGGGTGGATACCGGAGCTCGGCAGAACCCGTCCGTGGGGCTGAAACCGTGGAGGAGTTGTTGAAAGAGCACTTTTTCAAAACAGATCAATCGACAGTTCTCCCGTCTCTATTCAGGGTCAACAGACGAAAATCCATTCTGAAAGAGATCGAGGTGACCGTGTGGAAGAAAAAGTAATCTGCCATAAACGGCATTCCACAGATTAAACTTAAAAAAGCAAAGATCCGATATGGGCATCGGATCTTTGCTTTTTTTTCAGGCTTTACAATTGAATGGGGAAACAAAAATAGCCGATCTGTTTTTTTAATCCTTCTGAAAAATCAGTTCAGCCAGGCATTCAGTGTATCTACTGCCTTCTTTTTCAAAGGCTCCGGCATGTTATTGATACGGCTTCGGTGGGAACCTCCCGGCTGAAAAAGGATGACTACCCCTGGATTCTTTCCGCCTTTTGCAGCGGAGGCAGACCAGGGATCAATGGCACCATAAATCAAAAGTACATTTTTGGCTGTCGTTTTCAAATAACGGTCTGTTTGCAGACTCATCTCCGGATTGTACGGGAAGATCTGATCCTTGTCAAGGAACAGCCGTTCGACATATCCCTCCGTATTTTTGGTTTCAATCAACCTCCTGAATGGTTTGGTGTCGTAAGCATAATACCCTAGCTGCCGGTGTGCCTGAACGAAAAACGGGGCATTGGCCTTCCCGCTTTCGATGTCGAAATAACTGCAGGAACTCACCTTTTGAAAATAATCAAAGATCACCTTATCGGATGCCGTCAGCGCAGGAATCTCCTTGACCGAATGACCCCATTGCCAGAAGGAGAAGGAAAACTCCAGCAGGGAGTAGTCGTATATCTCCCTTACGGGGGCCTTGAAATGGTAATTCTTCTCTTTGCCAAGCTGTTCGAAAAGTGGCATCAGTTTATCCTTCCTGCGGAGTACCTCCATCTGAAAATTCTTGACCAGTTTCCGCTCTTGTCTGGTACCTGTCAGTTTTTCAATAAAATGAGGATGCCTTGATTCTTCCACGGAAAAATTGAGCGGGGCGACAAATGGCACAGAGACATCTACGTCATTGGGATAGAGCATTCGGTGGTAAAGGGTCGTTTCCCCACCCTTGCTGATGCCCGTACTGATCCATTTCTGACTGTATATTTTTTTAAAGAGTTCGACAACGTGGTGTTGATCTGCGGCAGCATTTTCAACCGTAAGGTCGATCCAATGGATGGAATCCGGATGAGACTTGCCAAAATAGCGGTGTTCCACGAAGATCTGGTTGGCCTTGAGCAGGGGACACAACTCTTCCAGGTGACGCTTACCGGCAGCATAACCTCCGCCATAACCTTCGGTTACAAACACCACGGGACGATCATAGCCCAGGTGTGAAACGAATACCCTTTGCGGGAAAGATCCTTTTTCGGGATGTTGATGATCTATGGGCTGTTTGATATTGACGATATAGGCTTCGCTGAAAAAGGGATTTTGCTCCATCTTCTCCACGGAGACGATATCGGGCAATGCCTTGATTCGCTCCAGCAGCGTTTGCGCCACCAACGACTGGAAACCAACAAAAAGTATAAATGAAAGAAGCGCTATGCTCCTCCTAATTTTGAAATTTGAATAAATCATATGATCTAACTATTTTGGAATTTCGATTTTTGATTTTTGAATACCTGCGATCCGTGATTTTTAACAATGAACAAATGCAAATTCTCACTTCACCACCCTTCATTTTTCTCCCAGTTTTCAACTCTTAACTTCTTTTGTTCCTTCCGTCCGATCCCAACCAATCTCTATTTTCAGAAATTGTACGCGGACGGCGGTCTATAAAAACTCGTTCAACTACCATAATATTGCCGCTACGCGGCTGGATTCCCTCAACATGATTTTGCAGTCCAACCTATCTTCAACTCTTCACTCTTCACTCTTCCTGGTCCTATGGTCCCCCAATCTTTTAAAGCGAGATAACCCCTTCGATCTCTCCTGCTTTTTGATACACCGCCAGCACTTCATCGGGATTCTTCATCTCCTGTTTGCAGGAGAGCGAAATGAACCGGATATCCTTGGAGGTACGGTAGGTGATCTGGTCTTCCGATTGGAACAATTTCCTGACGAGATCCAGTTTTACCTTGTCGTTGGGGACTATAAATTTAAAAAAATAGATTCCGGGCCATTTTTGTTGGGCCCAAAGAATACTTCTTGCTTTTTCGAGTGCTTGATCCATCTAGTTCAATTTGAAAATTAATTTACCAGATCATCTCCACAAATCCCTTCGATCGTCGCCGGACGCCATCCCTTCCCTGCGCATCTACCACATAAAAATAGACACCGGCCGGACAAAGTTTGCCGTTTACCTTTCCGTCCCAGGCCGCAATCTCCGATTCTGCGGGAATGTAATTGTTGGAAGAAAACTGATGCACCACTTTTCCCCAGCGGTTCACTATCGTGAAGGTCAGGGACTCGAGTGACCTGGTTTTCAGAATCAGTTTATCATTTACACCATCCCCGTTAGGGGTAAAGACGGGTGCAACCTTTACCAGGGAAGTATCTACGATGATTAAATCCGGCAAATAGAAGGTGTCTCTGCAGGTTAGCGCCTGGATGGTTTTTACTGCGACCAGCTTCACCTTGTATTTTCCCGATAACTCATAGGTATAAAGGGGATTGACATCGTACAAAACGGTTTGAAAGGAGTCAATCACGGCAGTTCCCCCACCCATCTTTTCCAAAATGGATTTGTCCTTGAAGAGGTACCACTCGTATTTATCAGGATCGCTGTTTTCACTCAGGTTTTTGAAATCAATGTCGGCCGGAGCCTGCGGAAAAACATACTGGGGATCGCTTTTCTGCGGAGTGCTCCACGAAAAATTGGCCTTTGGTATCGGCGAAGTGTAACTCACCTCTGCACTCTTCCTGCATCCGGCACGGTCTGTTACCTCCACCCGGTAGACCGTATTTTTGGTAGGAGGCTGGTATAGCGTCGGGTTCTGACCGGTAGCGACCTGTTGTGTACCCGCAAACCAACGATAGGAATAAGCAGAGGAGAGTAAAACTGCCTTACCAGTCGCAAGGTCGTAATATTGGAAGATCGCACCACTGGCCGAGGAAGAGAAACTCACGTAGGTGCAGGTTGATTTCGTCATATTTACCGCAGGCAGGCACCAACTGTTGAAGACCCAGGCGCGAGCCTGAACCGCTGTTCCATTTTCAGTAAAAGAGATTCGGTAACAACCATCCTCCAACCGGTTAATGGTCGAGGTAGTGGCCGTTTCGTTGGAAAAACTAACAAATTTCAAGGCAATTGGATCAAATTTCTCCCACAGGAAGGATACGATGGAACCTGCAGATTTTGCCGTCAGGGAGGCGGTGGCTACCCCCTGCTGGGTGCAAAAATAAAAGATCGGATCGTTCGTAGCAAAGGTCGGATAGGATGTATTCTCCCTGAAATCGGCGTTGCCCGATGTAAGCGTTTGCGCTGACAGCTTTCCTGGTAAGGTTGTTACCAGGTAAAGGATCAGATAGGCCAAAAAGGTTAAATAGGATTTGAACATGGTGCTTCAGCTTGTTATACATCCGGCATACAAATTTAAACAACTATCTGTCCTGACAAAGAAAAATCCACACCGATTTTAGCAACCGCTGCGGAATGAATAAATTTTGGTCCTTCCTGCAAAAGTTGAAGCAAGGGGTTTATCTTTGTGAAACCACAGAATCCTAAAACAGTTCAATTTTGGCTAATTATCTTGACAATCTGAATGAGGCCCAGCTACAGGCAGTCCAAAATTTCAAAGGACCCTCCCTCATCATTGCCGGGGCAGGTTCAGGCAAGACAAGGGTACTTACTTACCGCATCGCCCATTTGCTGCAAAACGGAGTTCCACCCTCTTCCATTCTTGCACTCACCTTTACCAACAAGGCCGCACGAGAGATGAAGGAGCGCATATCCACGGTAGTGGGTCCACAGGTATCCAGGTATTTGTGGATGGGTACTTTCCATTCCATCTTTTCCAGAATTCTGCGTGCGGAAGCCACTTTGATTGATTATCCCTCCAATTTTACCATCTACGACACACAGGATGCAAAAAGCCTGCTCAGAACGATCATCAAGAGCATGGCCCTCGAGGAAAACAGTTACAAACCCGGACTCATCATGGGGCGCATTTCCGCAGCCAAAAACAACCTGGTGCTTCCTTCCGGCTACAAACAGAATGAGACCATGCGTGAAACCGATCAGGCTGCACGCATTCCCAAAACAGGCGAGATTTATGAAGAGTATGTGAGGCGCTGCAAAAATTCAGGTGCGATGGATTTTGATGATCTTCTGCTGATGACCAATGTACTCTTTAAAAAATTTCCTGAAACCCTGCTCAAATACCAGCATCTGTTTCGGTATATTCTGGTGGATGAGTACCAGGACACCAACTTCTCCCAATACCTGATCGTGAAAAAACTGGCAGAGCTGCACCACAACCTCAGCGTGGTGGGCGACGATGCGCAAAGCATTTACTCCTTCCGTGGAGCCCGGATCGAAAATATCCTCAACTTCAAGAACGACTATCCCGAATTTCAGGTTTATAAGTTGGAACAGAATTATCGTTCGACCCAAACCATTGTCAATGCCGCCAACAGCATCATCTCCAAAAACAAGAACCAGCTGCAGAAAACCGTTTTCAGCGAGAACGATCCTGGATCAAGGATCAAGGTACTCAATGCGCTAAACGATCAGGAAGAGGGATACCTCGTGGTGAACGAAATTTTTCAGAAGCGGATGGCAGAACACGATAACTATTCGGATTTTGCCATTTTGTACCGCACCAATGCCCAGTCGAGGGTGTTTGAGGAGGTGCTTCGTAAACGCAACATTCCCTACAAAATCTATGGTGGACTCTCTTTTTACCAACGAAAGGAGATCAAAGACCTGCTGGCCTATTTCCGGCTGGTGGTCAACAACAAGGATGATGAGTCCTTTAAAAGGGTGATCAACTACCCGGCCCGGGGAATCGGGGCCACCACGATTGGGAAGCTGGAAGAGTATGCTTCCGGCAACAATGTCAGCATCTTTTCCGTTTCCATGGATCCGGTAAGTCTGCAAAAAGCGGGATTGAACGGTGGAACAGCCAGAAAAGTAATGGATTTCGCCCTTCTGATCGAAAATTTTGCAGAGCGCTCCCTCTCTCTGGAAGCTTTTGAAATGGCCCAGCGAATCGCTTCGGAAACCGGGATTTTGTCTGAATTATACCAGGATAAATCGCCCGAAAATATCAGCAGGTATGAAAATACCCAGGAGTTGCTGAATGCCATTCAGCAATTTGGCATCAGTGCCCTCGAGGAGGGACACTCTGCCCTGCTAGCCAATTTTCTGGAGGAGGTATCCTTGCTGACAGATCAGGACAACGAAAAGGGGGAAGATTTTGACAAGGTGACCCTGATGACGGTGCATTCCTCCAAAGGACTGGAATTCAACAATGTATTCATTGTTGGTCTGGAAGAAAATCTTTTCCCATCCGGCTTTACTGGTACGCTGACACTTCCCGAACTGGAAGAGGAGCGCAGGCTTTTCTACGTAGCACTCACCCGCTCCAGGCACCACGCCTTTCTCTCTTTTGCGCAACAGCGTTTCAAATGGGGCAAGACTGAATTCTGTCATCCCAGCCGTTTCATCGGAGAAATTGACCCGCAATACCTCGACATCGAGAACAGTCGCTTCTTCCAGCACCACCTTTCTGAAGACTCCACCAGGACCCACGGCGGATTTAACAGGAATAGCCCATCATCAGGCGACCGGGGTGGTATCAGCTCCCTCAGGAGTGCCCCTACCCTGGGTGCAAATTACAGAAAAACCAACGATGCTCCATCGGGTGAACAGTTCCAGTCAGACGATCCCAACTCCCTACAGGTTGGAATGATCGTGGAGCATCAACGATTCGGCAGAGGCAAAATTATTGATTTGGAAGGAATTATGCCTGAAATGAAGGCGAAGGTGTTTTTTGCCAACGCCGGCGAAAAGCAGCTCTTGCTCAAATTTGCCAAACTTAAAATTGTGGAGGATCTCACCTGATTCTTTAAAACCAATGGGACCTATACTCGGGTTCGACCCCTGTAGAAGGAGACTGTATTACAACTGTCTGCCTGACCTTCCTAAAAAAACAAGCCGGTACACATAGAATGAACCGCTAAATGTGTAACTTTGCCCGATAGATTAATAATTGCTTTCACAAGAGCACATAACTGAAATTCACGATGTTCAAAGATTACAACACCCAGCGTACCAAGATGAAACTTCCGGAATATGGAAGGGCCCTTCACAAAATGGTAGAGCACGTCCTCACCATTGAAGATCGCGATGAGCGAAATCTTGCGGTAAAATCCATCATCGATATCATGGGCATGATGTATCCTTATCTGCGCGACATCAACGATTTCAAGCACAAACTCTGGGACCACATTGCCATTATGTCGGATTTCAAACTTGACATCGACTATCCATATGATCCACCGGTACCGGAGACTTTTACAGAGAAACCCAAACACATTCCATACAATCAGTCTGACATCCGCTTCCGTCACTATGGAAAAATCATGGAACAGCTGATCGACAACATCTCCAAGATGGACGACGAAAATCCATCCAAAGAACTGGGAACAGAGCAGTTGGCCAATCAGATGAAGAAATCCTACCTTACCTGGAACAAGGACATGGTGGAGGATGAAAAGATTTTTGATGATCTGAAACTGATTTCAAGAGGCAGACTGAAAGCCAGGGAAGACATGCATTTGCAGGAAGTGACCGATATCATCAAGATCCAGAAGAAAAAGACAAAAGTGAGTACCGGCCAGAACCAGAACCGGAAACACAAATAGATCGCTTCGGCTGCCATGGCAAGATTCATCATCGAAGGAGGAAATTCACTTTCTGGCGTACTGACCCCACAGGGAGCCAAGAATGAAGCCCTGCAGGTGATTTGTGCTACTCTGCTTACCCCTGAGACGGTCATTATCTCCAACATTCCGGAGATCAGCGACGTCTTAAAGCTGATAGACATCCTCAAAAATATGGGCGTTGCCGTCGAGCGGCTCGAAAAGGGAACCTATTCCTTCTGTGCTGCAACGGTCAATGTCGAGGTGCTAACCTCTCCCCTCTTTTTCCAACAGGCTGCCGCATTGCGCGGATCGATCATGATCATTGGTCCGATGCTTGCCCGTTACGGAAAAGGGACCATCCCCCAACCGGGAGGCGACAAGATCGGCAGACGAAGACTGGATACCCACTTCCGTGGATTTGAATCCCTGGGTGCCCAGTTTATTTTCGATGCAGAGAATGCACTCTTCCGTGTTGAAGCCAAAAAGCTGAAAGGGTGCTACATCCTGCTCGACGAGGCCTCCGTAACCGGAACCGCCAACCTGATCATGGCAGCGGTCATGGCAGAAGGCACCACCACCATCTACAATGCGGCCTGTGAACCATATGTTCAACAGCTTTGTCTGATGCTGACCCGGATGGGTGCTAAGATCAACGGTATTGGCTCCAACTTGCTAAGCATAGAAGGTGTTACCTCCCTGAAAGGTTGTGAACACCGCCTGCTTCCCGATATGATAGAGGTAGGCAGCTTCATCGGTTTGGCAGCGATGACATCCTCCGATCTGCTGATCAAAAATGTCGGATACGAACAGTTGGGCATCATTCCCGATTCGTTCCGGAAAATGGGAATAGAATTGATCAAAAGCGGTGATGACATCAGAATTCCCGTGCAGGATCATTACGAAATTGAATCTTTCATCGATGGTTCCATCATGACCATCGCCGATGCCCCCTGGCCAGGACTCACCCCCGACCTTTTAAGTATTTTTTTGGTAGTGGCCATTCAGGCGAGAGGCAGTGTCCTCATCCACCAAAAAATGTTCGAGAGTCGGCTCTTCTTCGTCGACAGACTGATAGACATGGGTTCAAAAATCATACTGTGTGATCCCCACCGGGCTACCGTCATCGGACTCGACCGATCCCACCCACTTAGGGCGACCCGAATGACCTCACCAGATATCCGTGCGGGGGTCGCCCTGCTGATTGCTGCGCTCTCGGCCAATGGCACCTCTACCATCGACAACATTGACCAAATTGACCGTGGATACGAAAGTATTGATGTCCGGTTAAACGCCATCGGGGCAAAAATCAAAAGAGAATAGTCATTAAAGCTGTCAGCGTACAGCTTTTTTTTGTGTCAAAATGTCCGAATCGAGGCCAATGGCAAGCTATTTGAAGGGATAAAACAGATTAGAATTAAGTTGCAAGAATGACAAAGAAAAGAGACGAACACAAGAAGGAGGGGAAGGAATTTGAGCAACCAACTGTTGATCAGTCGGGTAGAGAAGCTGTCCCAGAGGTTTCCAGCAAAGAAACAGAACTGGAAGACAAGATTACCGAACTAAATACGGGTCTGGCTGCAGCCAATGACAAATATCTTCGCCTTTCGGCGGAATTTGACAATTTTCGCAAGCGAACGTTGAGAGAGAAGATGGACTTGATGAAGAACGCTTCTGAATCGGTCATTGTCAATTTACTTCCCGTCATCGATGATGTGGAACGCGCCATGAAGGCTATCGAAATCTCAGACAACCTTGAGACCACAAAGGAAGGCATAAGCCTGATATACAATAAATTCAAAGATTTCACCAAACAAAATGGCGTGGTAGAAATGAATGCCAAAGGTTTGGTTCTGAATACGGACCATCACGAAGCGATCACCAAAATACCGGCTCCAAATGAAGAGTTGAAAGGAAAGATTGTGGAGGTCATTCAAAAGGGCTATATACTGAATGACAAGGTCATTCGCTATGCCAAAGTGATCATAGGAGAATAATCAAACGGCTTCGCACTACAAATAAACAACCAATGTCAAAAAGAGATTTTTACGAAGTCCTTGGGGTCTCAAAAAGCGCTACGCCTGAAGAGATCAAGAAAGCCTATCGCCAAAAAGCCATCCAGTTTCACCCGGATAAAAATCCGGGAGACAAGGCTTCTGAGGAAAAATTCAAGGAAGCTGCAGAAGCTTATGAAATACTGAGCAATCCGGAGAAAAAACAGCGCTACGACCAATATGGTCATGCCGGAATGGGCAACCAGGGAGGATTCAGTGGTCAACACATGACGATGGATGACATTTTTTCCTCTTTTGGCGACATTTTTGGAGGCGGTGGCTTTGGCGGTTTCGGAGGTTTTGGAGGCGGTTCCCGTGGACAACGGGTCAATCGTGGTTCCAATTTACGCATCAAGGTTACGCTCAATCTGAGTGAAGTTGCAAACGGATGCGAGAAAAAACTCAAGGTCAAGAAATACATCTCGTGCGACAGCTGTCACGGAAGCGGGGCAAAAGGCAGTAGTGGACATACCACCTGTTCCACTTGCAAGGGAAGTGGCCAGGTCACCCGCATCAGCAACTCCATTTTCGGACAGATCCAGCAATCCTCTGCCTGCCCGACTTGTAATGGAGAGGGAAAGATCATCACCCAAAAATGTGAAAAATGTTACGGGGAAGGTCTGGTTCAGGGAGAAGAGGTTGTTACCATAAAAATTCCGGCAGGGGTCGGTGAAGGAATGCAACTTTCTGTCGGAGGCAAAGGCAATGCAGCAAGGCGTGGCGGAGTGCCCGGAGATTTGTTGGTACTCATTGCTGAAGAAGATCATCCGGAGTTAATCAGGGATGAAAACGACCTGATATTCAATCTATTCCTTTCATTTCCTGATTTGGCGCTCGGTCTTACCGCTGAGATACCAACGATCGACGGAAAAGTCAAGGTAAAAATTGAAGCCGGGACACAGCCTGAAAAGATACTTCGCCTTCGTGGCAAGGGAATCCCGGATGTGAACGGCTACGGCAAGGGTGATTTACTTGTTAAGATTCACGCCTGGGTACCGCAAAAACTCACCTCCGAAGAGAAAAAACAGCTGGAAAAATTGCAGCAGCTCCCTAATTTCCTGGTTCCTGAAGAAACCAGGGAACGCAACTTCTTTGACCGGGTCAAAGGAATGTTTGAATAAAAAAGATAACCCGTTCCTATTATAAGACAATAACTTGCAAACGCAAAAATTCATCTGAGTGCGTTTTGCCCTGAGCCAAAAGAAAGGCCGTCTCTACCCATAAAAGAGACGGCCTTTCTTTTGCTGTTAGTTTATTAACCAACCAGAAGTATCCATTCCCATAGCTGGAATATTCCAGGTTAATACCAGCCACAATCACCAACTATTCATCACTCAAAACCAGAGCTTACTACAAAATAGATTCCGGGAACTCTTACTTTCAGTCAACTTTTATTCTGGAGGGATGTACATTCATTTTGAATAATTATACAAATGTCCACTTTTTGTCCCATTGCTACTGCACCCTTTAAATGGAATCAAAGTATAGATTTGTGTGTCGACTTTTTTTTCGACCAAATCGAATTTTTGAATGAATAAATCCATCTTAAAAGATGGTTCCGCTTTATCGACAACCTAAAATTAATTACGGGTGAACCACCCTTTAAAAACAGTTAGTAAAATGAGAAATTTAGTAAGGATTCTGGTAGCTTCCATTTTTGTGATGTTCATGTGTGAATCCAATGTTCAGGCACAGGGACTTAAAAATGTGTTCGGTAAGAGTAAAAAAGTAGTCAACAAGGGAGTTGATACAGTCGACAAAAGTGCATCCACTGTCGAAAAGGGAAAAGCAACGGTCGATAAAGGAAAGGCAACCGTCAACAAAGCCAAAGGCACCATTGGAGGAGCCAAATTGGTGATGGGAAGTGCGAAATCCCTGTTAAGCAATCCAAAAGCATTTGTAACTCACCCAAAAGAGGCCATCGACCAGGTGAGGGGAACGGTTGAAGTCGCAAAGGCCACGGCCAACCAGGCGAAGAGTACCGTAAATGATGCAAAGAGTGTTGCCAAGGATGCGAAAAGTACTGTCAATGACGCAAAAAATATCGCCAAAGGCCATAGTGAGCAAGTAATGGATGCCAAGACTGCCAAAGCGGCAAAAGCAGCAAGTGCTGCAGCGGAAGCGAAAAGTGCTGCCAAAACGGCAAAGACTGCAACCAAACCTGCGGCAGGTGCACTGGATGAATCGCATTGGTGATCCTTTTGGTAAAACCATCGTTGTCATCCGCCCCAATTATCCGTAATTCCTCACAAAGCATTGAACAAGTTCCCCGGACCTTCCTTTGATACTGGCAGAAATTAACAAGGAATCCGATTATCCATTACAACACGCTAATCCCTCGGCCTGGCAATCAGCTCTGGCTCCATTCAACATATATTCCATGATAAAATTTAACAAATTTTTCCTCGCCTTCACCTTTGTTGCATTATCCTCCGTTCTGGCAGTTGCACAATTTTCGGAAAGAAATATCAGCGAATCTGCCTTACTGAATAGAAAATTCACAAAAGAACAAGTCTGGGATGCCCAGCGGAAACCCGCCTTTCCGTCTGCCGGGAAAGACTGGGAATTATCTAACCTGAAGGGCGCTTATGACATCGGCACCAAGTCTGCTCTTGATTGGGGGCGCAGTGGCGACCGCTACCTGATGTTCGTCCTGGAACCAGACCGCTTCAGTTTTCCGGAATCTTTGAAAGACAATGAGTCAGGAAGAAAATATTGTCTGTCACTCAGACAGTTTGAACACGATGGCCACCTGGTAAAGGTTATTTCCAGATGGGGTAAGCTGATCGGAATTGGTACTGCCGGATTTTTGTACGAACAGGAGGGCCGATTCGGAACCCTCTTCTCCATGGACAGAAGAAGATCAGGAGAGAAATTCTCCTACCGTACTGAGGTTGCACAAGTCGAAAACCTCTCTCAGGTGTTGAAAGAGCGGAAGGACGAGAGAAGACCAGAGATGCGGGAGGAAAAGAAGGAGGAGCGCAGGGAAGAAAGAAGAGATGATTTCAAGGATGACAGAAGAGCCGAAAGAGCCCGTGAATATTATCGTGCACACGACTCAAGATCTGATTTTCTGAACAGAAAATACACGTATGAAGACGTTTGGGATGCACAACGCTCACCTGCCTTCCCAATTGCCGGCCGTGACTGGAAATTATCCAACCTGAAAGCCCCATACGATGTGAGCAACAACTCAATGCTCGATTGGGGAAGAAACAGGGAAAGGTATCTGATGTTCGATTTGGAGGAGGATCATTCCAACCACGGAGGAACCTTGACAGACGACGAACATCGCTCGGGGAAGAAATACAATGTTGCGTTGAACCTTTTCGATCGGGATGGGCGATTTGTAAAGACGGTATCCAGATGGGGAAAACTGATGGGCTTTGGATCCGGAGGATTCATGTATGAACAAGAAGACAGGCTGGGTACCTACTTCACGACCGAAACAATAAGAACGGGTGGATCGCTGATTTACCGGCCGGAAATCGACCAAATACGAAATCTCTCCTCAATTCTCGGGGACGACCGCAAACTGGGAAACTTCTCTCACCACCGCCATTAAACCACAACAAGGGTGCCAGTTTCAACCGGCACCCTTGTTATTTTTAGTTAAAATTGAAGTAGTTACAAAATAAATTTGTTACTTAGCGAACCAAATGTGCCGTTTTTCGTTTTATAAACCGGATGAAGAGAGTTTTTTCCCTGTTGTTTGCTGTGCTGATCCTGCTTTCCGGGATGCACTTGACGGTGGCCTCTCACCTATGTGGTGGGGAACTGGCTGCGGTAAAGTGTTCCTTTACCGGCGAAAAGGCAAGCTGTGGTATGCAGGAATCTCAGATTCCAGTTTCAAGTAACGGGGCCATTGAGTCTGACTGCTGCAAAAACAGAGTCACCGCCTGTGAATCGGATGGCAACTATTTCTCTCCTTCCAACAAAATCGCTGAGATACCCTCTGTTACAGCACCCATTTTTGTGGCTGCACTCAGTAACAGCATGCAGTCAATCGTTCTGTTAAAAACCTATCAATCCATGGTAGGACCGCCTGTTACAACTCCTAGTAATGTGGTAGAGCAAAGTTTTATTTGCATTTTTATTATTTGATTTTTTGATGTTCATTCAGAAATACGGCTTCCAAAAAAAGTCCGTATAAATTGTTGCACATTCCTATAAGATCAAAAAATCAAAATTCAAAAAAATGAAAACTTTTAAAATTACACTGGTCGCCCTGATAGCTCTTTTTCTTGTTACGAATACCTATGCACAGACAGGTACAAAAAGCAGTGCAGTAAAAATGGAATCAATCAAGGTTTCCGGAAATTGTGGTATGTGTAAGGAGCGCATCGAAGCTGCAGCCAAGGTGGATGGCGTGACCAGTGCCAGATGGAACAAAGACACCAAGATGCTGACACTCGCCTACAATCCAACGGTAGTAAAGAGTGAAGAGGTCCAGAAAAAAATTGCAGCCGTGGGTCACGATACTGAAAAGTTCAAAGCCGACGACAAGGTCTATTCCAAACTTCCCGGCTGTTGTAAGTACCGGTAATCTGAAAATCAGTCTTTTACGTTATTTGAAAATGTACAGGTGAGGAAACTTCGAACTTCGATGTTTCTTCCCTGCTTCATTCCCATTTTCAAATTTTCAAATCTCCACATTTTCAAATTTGCCCCATGTTCAACCGACTCGTTAAATATTTTCTCGAAAACCGGCTGATTACCTTTGTACTCCTGATCACCTTTGTGGTTTTGGGAATGGTATTTATGCCATTCAACTGGAAAACGGATCTGTTTCCAAGGGATCCGATCTCCGTGGATGCCATTCCGGACATCGGGGAAAATCAGCAGATTGTCGCCACCGAATGGATGGGACGTTCCCCTAGAGACATCCAGGATCAGGTAACCTATCCACTTACCACTGCGCTACTGGGGATACCAGGAGTCCAAACCGTCCGGAGCACCTCTATGTTCGGAATGTCCTTCATCTACCTCATTTTCAAAGACAATACCGAATTCTACTGGAGTAGGTCGCGCATTCTCGAAAAGCTCAACTCATTGCCTTCCGGTACTTTACCGGTCGGGGTGCAGCCAACGCTTGGTCCGGATGCCACCGCACTCGGACAAATTTTCTGGTACACCCTTGAGGGGCGCGACCCAAAAACCGGAAAGCCAAATGGTGGCTGGAACCCCCAGGAATTAAGGGCCATTCAGGATTTTTATGTCAAATATGGTATTACCACGGCCGAAGGGGTTTCCGAGGTAGCCTCCGTGGGAGGTTTCAATAAGGAGTACCAGATCGATCTCAACCCTGAGGCCCTCAAAGCTTATGGCGTTTCTGTGATGGAGGTAATGAATGCCGTTCGTAAAAGCAATCTCGACATTGGGGCAGAAACGATGGAACTGAACAAGGTCGAATACATCATCCGGGGATTGGGATATGTGAAGAGCCTGGAAGACCTCGAACTATCCGTGATCACGGTCAGGAACAATGTTCCTGTTCGTATCGGGGATGTCGCCAGGGTTGCCTTTGGACCTGCCACCCGCCGTGGCGGACTGGATAAATCAGGTGCTGAGGCAGTTGGGGCGGTCGTAGTTGCCCGCTACGGTTCCAATCCGATGGCGGTCATTGGAAATGTCAAGGAGAAAATTAAGCTTCTTGCAGCCGGCCTTCCCCAAAAAACTTTACCCGATGGCACCCAATCCAAGGTAACCATTGTGCCTTTCTACGACCGTACCGGACTGATCATGGAGACCATCGGCACGCTTGAATCGGCCCTCTCCCACGAAATTCTGATCAGCATCCTGGTAATCATTGTTTTGGTAATGAACCTGAGGGCTTCACTGATTGTGGCGGGGTTGCTGCCAATTGGCGTTTTGATGACCTTTATCCTGATGCGGCTATTCGGTGTAGAAGCCAACATCGTCGCACTTTCAGGCATTGCCATCGCCATCGGCGTGATGGTCGATATTGGCATTGTCGATGTTGAAAATATTCTCCGTCACCTTGAAATGCCTGAAAACAAAGGCGTTCGGGGAAAAAAACTTCTCTCTGTCATTTATCTGGCGACCACAGAAGTGCGGGCCGCTGTGGTTACCTCCATTGCGACCACCATCGTCAGCTTCCTGCCCGTCTTTGCGATGCAGGCAGCAGAAGGAAAACTGTTTCATCCTCTTGCCTTCACGAAGACCTTTGCGCTGATCTCCGCCTTCATTTTGGGGATCGTCGTACTCCCAACCCTTACCTATCTCTTCTTCTCCATTCGGACAGATACGAAAAAAATTAGAAGGATCTTCAACGGATTGCTGATGGCCGCCGGAATGTTGGGAATGATGATCTGGCACATCTGGCCCGCCCTGGCCTTGGTAGCCGTGGGAATCAATAACTTATTGGATTTTAAATGGCCGGAATCCCGGAGGGAGTATCCGAACTATCTCAACATCGCCATCACCGTGCTGGTAGCCGCCTGGTACCTGACCATGGAATGGTTGCCCCTCGGTGCGCACAATAGCATCCTGGCCAATTTTATTTTTGTAAGCGGCATCATTGCTCTGATTTTGGCAGCTTTGATGTCGATGGTTCATTTTTACGAAAGGATCATGCGCTTTGCGCTGGCAAACAAGCTTAAATTTCTGGTCATTCCCGTCGTTACCCTGCTATTTGGACTGCTGGTCTGGCTTGGCTTTGAGAAAGGTTTCGGCTTCGTGGCTTCTGGTGCAGAAAAATTGGGATGGAAAACTTTCCGGAAGACGGCTCTGTGGCAGGCAGCAAGGAACACTTTTCCCGGA
Organism: uncultured Bacteroidia bacterium; assembly: GCA_903854235.1. GTDB lineage: Bacteria > Bacteroidota > Bacteroidia > Bacteroidales > Prolixibacteraceae > CAINVV01. The sequence goes on from CAINVV010000151.1 coordinate 23,058, forward strand.
ACAGGCAAGGAGTTCATGCCTTCCCTGAATGAAGGTTCCTTTCTGCTGATGCCCACAAGTATGCCCCATTCCAGCATTGAAAAGAACCTGGAATACATACAGACCCTCGACAAGCGCCTCTCCCTCATTCCCGAAGTGGATGTGGCAGTTGGCAAGTGGGGACGCGTCAATTCCGCCCTCGATCCGGCTCCAGTGCAGATGTTTGAGAACACCATCAACTACCGTCCAGAATATCTTTTGGATGAAAATGGTCAGCGCGAAAGGTTTAGAACGGATGAACACGGGTGGTTTATCCTGAATGTCCAGGAGATTAATAAATCCATTGAACCTACCGGAAAAATCCTGGAATCGGCCTTCACTTCCGCAACAGAAATCCGTTTCGAACAGAAACAAAATATTTTCCACTTGTTGGTGGATGGCATCTGGAAAGCATTACACGACACAAGAAACAACCCTTCCACGAATGCCAACCTGGTTCCCGCCATTTCAATAAATATACCCCAATTCCTGATTCCGGATGATGAGGGTGAATATTACCGGCAATGGAGGCCTGAAATCAAAAAACCACTGGATATTTGGAACGAGATTGTTAAAGTGACCAACATCCCCGGACTGACCTCTGCCCCCAAACTGCAACCCATTGAAGCCCGACTGGTAATGCTTTCAACGGGGATGCGTGCCCCCATGGGATTAAAGGTCTTTGGTCCGAACCTGGAATCCATCGAAAAAGGAGGAATGCAACTGGAACAGGCACTGAAAGAGGTATCTTCCATCAAGGCTTCTGCGGTTTTTTACGACCGGGCAGTCGGAGCCCCCTACCTTGAGATCAAACTTAAACGGGAAGAGATGGCCCGTTATGGAATGAGTGTAAATGACGTGCAGGAAGTCTTGTCTGCCGCCGTGGGTGGAATGTCCCTTTCGACCTCCGTGGAGGGAAGAGAACGGTTTCCGATTAGGGTTCGCTATGCACGCGAATTGCGCGACACCCCGGAAGATCTCAAACGCATCCTGATTCCGGCCATGAACGGGGTTCAAATTCCGCTTGGCGAAATCGCCGACCTGGATTACACCCGTGGTGCCCAAATGATCCGGAGTGAAAACACCTTTCTCAACGGTTATGTCATTTTCGATAAACAAGAAGGCAAAGCCGAAGTGGATGTGGTAGAAGAAGCCTATCAACTCCTGCAACAGAAGCTAAAATCCGGAACTCTTGTCCTGCCTGCAGGCGTATCCTTTCAGTTTGCAGGAAACTACGAAAACCAGCTTAGAGCGACCAAACGGTTGGCCATCGTGATACCAATCAGTTTATTGCTGATCCTGTTGTTGTTGTTTTTCCAATTTAAAACGGTAACCGCCTCCCTGATTCACTTCTCCGGAGTGTTTGTCGCTTTCGCGGGAGGATTTATCATGCTTTGGTTGTACGGTCAGGATTGGTTCATGAATTTCACGGTCTCCGGAATCAACTTAAGGGATCTTTTCCAGATGCATCCGATCAACCTCAGTGTGGCCGTCTGGGTGGGCTTCATCGCCCTTTTCGGAATTGCCACGAACGACGGGGTGATCATGGGAACCTACATCCACCAGGTGTTCGAACAGCGCCGTCCGGCAACGATCAAGGAGGTGCGGGAAGCAGTTGTCACTGCCGGAATGAAACGTGTTCGTCCGGCGATGATGACCACCGCAGTTGCAGTGATCGCCCTTCTCCCGGTCTTGTCTTCGAGCGGTAAAGGATCCGACATCATGATTCCGATGGCGATACCTATGTTTGGTGGGATGGTCATCCAGGTGATGACGGTATTTGTCGTACCGCTCTTCCAATCGATGTGGAGAGAATATGCCATAAAGAAAATATCATGAAAAAGAAAATACTTTTATTTACTTGCCTGTCAATCTTTAATTTATCCTCCCACTCACAGGATTCGCTGAAGTATTACCTCGATCTGGCTGCAAAAAATAATCCGGCAGTTTTACAGAAGTTAGCCGAATACAAGGCAGCCCTGCAAAAGGTTCCCCAGGTGGGAAGCCTGCCGGATCCGGATATCAATGTGGGCGTGTTCCTAAGTCCCATGGAGCAGCTGAGCGGGAACCAGGCAGCAGATATCCGGCTGATGCAGATGTTTCCCTGGTTTGGCGTACTGAAAAATGCAAAGGATGAGATGAGCCTGATGGCCAAATCCAAGTTTGAGCTTTATCGGGATACCAAACTACAGGTGGGCTACGACCTGCAGCGCAGCTGGTACGAGTTGCATAAAATCAGGCAAAACATCCGCTTCTCGGAGCGAAACCTGTCGCTGCTTCGCATGCTCGAAAGATTGGCTACCGCGAAGTTCCAGTCGGTTCCTTCCGGAAATTCTGCAGCAGCTTCGGGAAATGGGTCGTTCAAAGCTCCTGTTAGCAATCAGCCCACCGGTTCCTCCGGCATGAATACCATGGGAAACAATCCCTCTGGTGCTCAGCCAGCATCGCCCATGGCCGGAAATGCGATGGGTACGAATGCAGCTGCTTCGGGACTGGCCGAAATATACAGAATCCAATTGGAGATCAATGACCTGCAGAACAACCTGGAGTCCTTGAAGGAGCAGTGGAAAACCTCTTCCGCTCAATTCAACAGTTTGTTAAACAGATCGCAAAATGATCCCGTCACCATTCCCGACACCTTGGTGGCAGGCACTTTCCTGACCTCACGGATGGCACTCACCGACAGCATCCTTCACAACAATCCCATGCTGGAAATGCTTCGCTATGAGGAGCAATCGCTGGAATCGCGTAAGCTGATGGTCACCCGGATGGGATACCCGATGATTGGTCTGGGGGTAAACTATTCGTTGATCAACAAGAGTGAAATGTCTACCTCCGCCATGAATGGCAAGGACATGATCATGCCGATGGTCACGGTTACACTTCCCATCTACAGGAAAAAATACAAGGCTTTGCAGGCTGAAGCAGCGTTGTTGAAAACTGCCAATACACAAAACATCAAATCCACCGCCAATGCACTTCAGGCCGAAAGTTTTCAGGCAAATCAGGCATTCCTGGATGCGGAGCGCAGGGTCAAACTGTACAGAAACCAATATGATCTGGCTTCCCGGACCACCGATATTCTGGTGAAGGGATTCGCCTCATCCGGTACCGGCCTTTCAGATATCTTACGCGTACGGCAGCAAATGTTCGATTACGGATACCGTCAGATGGAAGCGCTGGCCGATGTGAATATTGCAATTGCCTGGCTGAGAAGGCTTGGTAATCTCGAGATGCCTTGACAATCAAGTAATGAAAGAAAAAAAGTAACTATGAAAAAACAAATAATCCTTCTCACCGTCACCCTGATCAGCGGAATTCTTCTGGGCTGGATCTTTTTTCACTCCGGTCCGACCGAGACGGATACCCTGATTCATCCTATCGTTAAAACGCAAGGTCATATCTGGACTTGTGCCATGCACCCACAAATTCGGATGACAGAACCGGGCAAATGCCCAATTTGCGCGATGGAATTGATCCCATTGGGTCAGGGTGGAGACACCATCGATCCGGGTAGCATCCGAATGACCAAAGAGTCAGCCCAACTGGCCAATGTACTCACCTCCGTGGTTTCTTTCCAAAACCCGGTGAAGGATTTGAGGTTGTACGGCAAGGTTCAGGCCGACGAAAGGCTTTTGCAAAGCCAAGTCTCCTATCTTCCCGGCAGGATTGAAAAATTGTTCGTCAACTTTACTGGCGAGGTGGTTCGAAAGGGGGAGGTACTCGCGGTGATCTACTCGCCTGAGCTGATTACTGCACAGCAGGAGTTGCTTGAAACTGCAACGGTCAAGAAAGAGCAGCCCGCACTCTATGAGGCAGCAAAAGAAAAACTAAGGCAATGGAAACTTTCTGCGAAGCAGATTGCAGCCATTGAAAGTTCCGCCAAAATAAAACAAGACTTCGAAATCTATGCCAATACCACCGGCATCGTCACCGCCCGTCGCGTAAGCAGCAACGATTTTATTTCCGCTGGTACCGTCCTTTTCGAAGTGGCCGATCTCTCCAGGGTTTGGGTGCTTTTTGATGCCTATGAAAGTGACCTTCCCTATCTGACCAAAAATCAGAAAATCACATTTTCCTTTCAGGCTGTTCCTGGAACAGTTTACTCTGGCAGCATTGCCTTCATCGATCCGGTGATGGATCCCATCACCCGTGTCGCAAAGGTGCGGGTGGAGGTGAGCAATCCGGCAGGAAAACTGAAACCGGAAATGTTCGCAACCGGAATCGTCCAAGCCAGTCTGAATGAAGCTCGGAACAAGCTGGTCATTCCACGTTCGGCCGTTCTCTGGACCGGAAAAAGGTCAGTCGTCTACGTGAAGCAACCCAGAACAGGAGACCCACTTTTCAGAATTCGTGAAATAGAGCTGGGCTCCTTGTTGGGAAACAGCTACCTGGTTGAAAACGGGTTGAAGGAGGGAGAAGAAGTTGTCTCCGAGGGAGCCTTCAGCGTGGATGCATCTGCCCAATTGGAGGGAAAACCGAGCATGATGAACCCTCCTTCCGGTCGGGGAAATACCTCCGAAGCCGGGTTGAATTCAGGTGATTCAATATCTGCTTCCAACAACGCTCCTACCGGGAAAGCCATGCCATCCACGATGCAAAAGGCTAGCATCCGCGTTGAAGGCAACTGCGACCAGTGCAAGGAACGGATTGAAGCGGCAGCCAAATCGGTGCCGGGAGTGAATTTTGCCAATTGGGAGGCGAAAAGCAGTCAACTGGAGGTATGGTTCGAGGAGGAAAAAACCAATACGGATGCCATCCAGCGTGCCATCGCCAACGTAGGCCACGATACGGGAAAATACAAAGCCAGCAAGGCGGTGTATAAATCGTTGCCTGCCTGCTGTCTATACAGAAAATAAATATCCAGGCAGACTGACAAAATACCCAATTTGCATTATTTTTAATTTTATTTGTAATTAGATCAATTATAAATAAAATAAATTTTTAGATTTGTACCAATCTTACAAATAAAAACTACCGCATCTGAAGATGAGCAAGGCAATTTCCAATAGTACCCCGTGCATGTGTATGTGTTGCCGTATGTTGTTAAAACAGGTGGAGGTTGTTGCTATGCTTTGTCAGATTTAAACCGAAAATTACAAACAGCAATAGGGCCCTTCACAAAAATGTGAAGGGCTTTTTTTTTAACCCAACAACAATAGAAATAGTATGGCAGATTTAATTTTCAAAACAGAAGGAACATCCCAAACAGCAGCCCGTTTCGAAGCCAATTCCAGGCAGTTCAAACTCGTCATCGATGAACCACCTGTATTGGGTGGCGATGATCAGGGAGCCAATCCGGTAGAATTTTTACTGGCCAGTTATGCCGGATGTCTCAACGTAGTGGCACATCTTACGGCACGTGAACTGGGCATCAAGGTCGAGAAACTGAGTATTGCCATCAGCGGCAACATCAATCCAGCCAAACTGCTGGGCCAATCGGATGAAGAACGTGCAGGATTCAAGCAGATTGACGTGGAATTCTCTCCAATTACGGATGCCACTCCAGAACTGACGGCACAATGGATCACCGTCATCAAGCAACGTTGTCCGGTGAACGACAACCTTTCCTCGCCCACCCCGCTCAGCTTCAGCCTGGTAGGTCAGGCATAGGTCTATAACACGCCACCAGACATTGACAAGCTGTCCAATATTTCAGGTATGTCCGGTTCCGACTCCGGATACCGGCATACCTTGAACAGAACGGCCTCCCTTTGCGTCGTCATTATTGTACCTTACGCTCCTTACCACCATTCCCTCTGACCCTTGTGTCTCGGTTTTCAAGCAAAATTCTGTTTACCTTTGGCAGTAGAAAGCGTACAATATCCTATGCAATATTTTATAAAAAACATGGTTTGCAACCGCTGCATCCTGGTGGTACAGCAGGTTTTTGAGGAGGAGGGAAATCCCCCCGTCCGCATTGTATTGGGCGAAGTGGAGACCCTCCATCCACTGACACAGGATCATCTCGGGAGGCTCAAATCCAAACTGGTGGGGTACGGCTTTGAAATGATCGATGACACAAGAAGTCAATTGATAGAAAAGATCAAGAGTTCCATCATCGGTATGGTACGAAAAAATGATGGAGATATTAAGATGAATCACTCCAGTTACATTGAATCCATCCTGCACAGGGATTATGCCTATCTGAGTGCCCTTTTTTCGGAAGTAGAGGGAACTACCATCGAAAAATACATTATTCTTCAAAAAATAGAACGGGTCAAAGAGTTGCTGGTTTACGATGAGCTGACTCTGAGCGAAATCGCCGTCCAAACGGGATACAGCAATGTGGCCTATTTGTCTGGTCAGTTCAAGAAGATTACCGGATTGACACCCAGTCATTTCAAAAAAGTCAGGGAAAACAAGCGCATCCCCCTGGATCAACTATAAAAGCCAAAAATCTTATAAACATTGGCGGAAATTTCATAACAGGCAGTTCAGATAGCTTGTGTACTTTTGGAGAAAATTGCAGCGGATGGAAAAAACAGTCAAAAAAAACTTCCCGGTTACGGGATTGGGATGTGCCTCCTGTGCCATTCATGTGGAGGGGGAACTCAAGACCCATAAGGGAGTCATTAGCGTTGCAGTCAATTATGCCAATGCATCCGCAATCGTGGAGTACGAAACCAGTACCACCAACGCGGAAGATTTAAAATCCTCGGTCCAGGCCATCGGCTATGATCTGCTCATCGATGCAGAAGGTGAAAATCAGCAGGAGGAGATTCAGCAAATACACTATAAGAAACTGGTTAAAAGCACAATCGGTGCCATTGTTCTTTCCCTTCCTGTCGTCGTTATCGGTATGTTTTTAATGGATATGCCTTATGCCAACTGGATCATGCTCGCATTGGCCACCCCCGTCGTCGGCTGGTTCGGGCGCAATTTTTTCGTCAACGCTTTTAACCAGGCCAAACACGGCTCCGCCAACATGGATACCCTGGTCGCACTTAGTACGGGTATTTCCTACTTGTTTAGCACCTTCAACACGCTTTTCCCGGAGGTCTGGCATCGGAAGGGCATTCACCCTCCTGTCTATTTTGAAGCATCCGCCGTGGTCATCGCATTCATTCTGCTTGGAAAGGTACTGGAGGACCGCGCAAAATCGAATACCTCCTCCGCCATTAAAAAGCTAATGGGGCTACAACCAAAAACGGTGATGGTGGTTTTGGAAAATGGAACTGAATCGGAACTGCCTATTTCGATGGTGAAGAAGAATGACCTGTTGCTGGTCAAACCGGGTGATAAAATCCCCGTCGACGGGGAGATTTTCTCTGGAAACTCTTTTGTCGATGAAAGTACGATTACGGGTGAGTCATTGCCCGTCGAAAAAATAAAAGGAGCCAAAGCCTATGCCGGAACCCTCAATCAAAAGGGAAGCTTCCTCCTTACTGCTGAAAAAGTGGGTGGCGAAACCATTCTGGCACAAATCATTAAAATGGTCAGGGAGGCCCAGGGCAGCAAGCCACCCATCCAGAAACTGGCCGACAAAATTGCTGGCATCTTCGTCCCGGTGGTGATGGGAATTGCGCTGCTGACATTTATGATTTGGATCAGCCTCGGTGGAGAGAATGCCCTCACCCACGCCTTGCTGGCAATGGTCTCCGTGCTGGTGATCGCCTGTCCTTGCGCCCTTGGACTCGCCACGCCAACTGCCGTGATGGTGGGGATTGGGAAAGGAGCCGGCCTCGGAATTCTTATCCGTGACGCAGAAAGTCTGGAGATGGCGCACAAAGTAAATGCAGTCGTCCTCGATAAGACGGGTACCATCACGGAAGGCAAACCAGTCGTAAAGGAGATTTATTGGAACATCCCGGTTATGGAGCAGGAAAAATATGCGATCCTTCTCTCTTCGATTGAATCCTTGTCGGAGCACCCCCTGGCGGAAGCCGTCGTCGATCATTTGAAGGTGAACACCGGAACCCGACTTTCTTTCGATCATTTTGAGAGCCTGACCGGCAGAGGAGTTGCGGCAGTTTTTGAACAAAAATCCTATGGTATCGGCAATAGGCGACTGGTCGACGACCTTGCCGTTTCAGTTCTGCCATCCTGCGAAAACATTATTTTGCAGTGGGAAAAAGAGGCCAGCACCGTGGTCTATTTTACGGAGAGCGATTCGATCGTGGCCATCATTTCCATTGCCGACAAAATCAAGGAGAGTGCTCAGAAAGCCATTTCCGGACTCCTTGCAGATGGGATAGAAGTTTACCTGCTTACGGGTGACAACCAGCAGACCGCCCAGGCCGTGGCGGATCAGGTAGGATTGCAGAATTTCAAAGCCGGGGTGATGCCATCCGAAAAGGCTGAATTTGTGAAGCAACTTCAGCAAAAAGGTAAAATAGTCGCCATGGTGGGCGACGGAATCAATGATTCACAAGCTCTTGCTCAAGCCGATGTGAGCATTGCCATGGGAAAAGGGTCAGACATTGCCATGGATGTGGCCAAGATGACCATCATCTCCTCCGACCTGCTGCTCATCGCAAAGGCCATCCGTCTCTCCAGGATTACCGTGAATACCATTCACCAGAATCTGTTCTGGGCATTTATCTACAACCTGATCGGCATTCCGGTTGCTGCCGGAATTCTCTATCCCATTTGGGGATTTATGCTGAACCCAATGATCGCAGGTGCAGCAATGGCCTTGAGTTCCGTTTCTGTGGTCAGCAACAGCCTGAGGCTGAAAACAAGAAAACTGGAATAATCCTGTGGGGGATGGTGGCAATTGACTGCAATTTTGCAATTTCGAATTTTCGGTTTTCGATTTTGGATTTACGGAATCAGGATGAGGCGATGCTATTTGTTCAATTTGACCACTCTTCCCTCCAGCTTGGGAGGATAAACCGGGAAAGTTTTCAAATAGCTGATCATGGTTTGAACTACCCCCAAATGAGTTTCAATATTCGCTGATGCCTTGCTGAAGGAAAGAAAACCATCGCCGCCCTTGACCAGAAAATTATTGGCCAGCACCTTGTAAATCCTCTCGTCTTCCAGGGCTTTCCCATTTAGGGTGCAACTTACCACCCTATTTCCCAACGGCAGGGAATCGTTGTATTGAAGTACCAAACCCGCTGAAACTTGCAACACCCCATTGGTCTGGTCGGCAGCATGTTCAAAGATTTCACGAAGAAAGACCCCTTTCAATTCAAGCTTTACCACCGTGTTGGGGAATGGAAAAGCCGAGATCAGGTCCCCAGTAGTCACATTGGGACCTAAAATATCTTCGCGCAGCCCGCCACTGTTGACAAGCGCCAGCTCGTAATCCGGAAAAGCATGCAGCATCCCATCCGCAACCATATTACCCAAAGTCGATTCTTCTCCGTAAGACCTCGTCAAAGGTTCAGAAATGCAACCAATCTTTTGTCCTGAAACCTTGTCAACGCGCTCCTTCCACTTGTCGATGCACTGTCTGGTGGCAGGATCATCGGGCGTTTCATCTGCATAAAGGAAATTCAGGGTATTCTGGTACCCTATCATCTTCTTGTTTTGCAGGTCGTAAAGCACCACCAGTTTGCCAATCTCAATGCCCAGCGCATCTGTCGAAACAATGAGCGTCCCTTTGCTGGTAAGTGGCTGGGGAGTTCCCTGGTGCGCGTGACCTGTAATCATGATGTCGACCCCTTTTATTCTGGAAGCCAGGTCAATGTCCTTCTGCAGGTTCCTTTGGATATCCACCGATCCCTTGGAGGATTGACGTCCGGGAATTCCCTGATGCACCAGCAAGACAACAAGATCAACCTGAGGTCTGAGCAGATCAACGTACTGCTGTAGGTACAATTCCTCATCTCTCGCTTCTATTCCTTGCCGCATTGTATCCGATACCGTATCATAAAAGGCAAATTTGCCGTGCAGTCCTATTATGCCTATTTTCAGTCCGCTTTTTTGCAGTATTTTAAAGGGATGGTTCCAAATCAGTTTGCCCGTATTTTGGATAAAAAGATTTCCATTCAGAATCGGAAAAGTCGCTTTCTCAAACTGCGACACCAAGTTCCGCCAACCGTAATCAAACTCGTGGTTGCCAATGCAGGTAGCATCGAGTGACATATGGTTCATTGCATCAATAACAGCCTCGCCTTTGGTCAGCGAACAAATATCCGGTCCAGTAAAAAAATCTCCCGCATCCAGATAAAGCGTATTTGGATTTGCCTTTTTTTCCTGTTTCACCCTGGCAGCAATTTTTGCAAATCCGCCAACTTTTCTGGTTGGACTGACCCAACCAACAAGGATGGGTTCAAAATTTGCATGAAGATCGTTGGTATACAAAATGGATAACTCCTTCGGAATATTTCCCTCCAACTTGGCAGATTGGCCAAAACTGACCTGGACGAGCAGCAAAAGTGAGCAAAAAAACAAAATTCTCTTTTTCATAATTTGTTAGCTGTACAATGACCTGATTTCCGTTCGAATTCATTTCTTCAGGTTCAAATACCAGACGTTAATTAGTATAAAATCAGGATGATGACCCTGCCTTTATTCCTATAGTGAGAGTTGTTGATTCTGAGCACCTACTCCCCAAATAACCTGACACAGGTATCCGTGCCAAAATCCTGACAGGAAAAGATTGAAAATGAACCAATAAATCATTTCACTTCATCCTTTGCTACAGGCTGGCCAAAGTAATGGTAAATCAACTTCTTCAATTGAACGGAGGAGTAAGGTTTTGAAAGGTAGTCATTACACCCAGCATCGATGGCTTTTTTTCGGTCTCCCGCCAGACCATAGGCCGTTTGGGCAAGGATGACGATCTCGGTGTTGAAAGTACGGATCAACCTGGTTGCAACGTATCCATCCATTACGGGTAATTTGATATCCATCAGCACCAGATCAAGTTCGGGATGATTGCGACAAAGCTCAACCCCTTCAGCCCCATTTTTCGCCACCAGAATTTCTTTGCCGTAAGCTTTGATATCCAGCTTCAGCAACATGGCGGATGTTTCATCATCCTCCACAATCAGGATATTCAAGCTTTTTTTCAGGCTTTCGATTTCAACCTCTGTTCTTTCAACCAGATGCTTCCGGGATTTATTCGGGACTGGACTATAGGGAATCGTGAACCAAAATGTGGAACCTTTATTCACCTCGCTTTCCACCCAAATTTCACCCCCCAACAACTCCACAAAGGATTTGGAGATGGACAATCCCAGGCCGGCCCCTTGGTAGGCCCTTGCATCGGAAATATCAGACTGAATGAAACGTTCAAATATCGGTCCCTGCCTGTCAGGAGGAATTCCGATGCCGGTATCTTTCACATAAAATTCAAGGTAGGCACTCGCGTCAGACTGTTTTCCGGTAATCCTGTTTTTAAGGGTACATCCTATTTCAATGGAGCCATGAGGAGTAAATTTGAGCGCATTCTTAAGAAGATTGGACAGGATGGCGTACATTTTTTTGTAGTCAGAAATGATGAGCGAATCACTATCCCGAAGCAAATTGATGCAGCTAAGCTTGAGTCCCTTGGCTACAATCTCCGGTCCAAAGAAAAGCGCTACAAATTCGACAAGCTCATTGACATTCATCTCTAACTCTTCACGCACCATTAACCCGGCCTCGATTTTCGAAATATCCACAATGTCGTTGATGATGTTCAGCATCCGGATACCGCTCCTGTTGATCATCTGGATAAACTCCTTTTGGGTGTCGATGGAAAGGTCCGATTCCTGTAGCAGACTGGCAAATCCCAGGATGCCGTTCATCGGTGTGCGGATTTCGTGACTCATGTTGGCCAGGAAGGCAGATTTCAACCTGTTGCTCTCTTCCGCCTTCTCCATGGCATTGTGCAATTCAATTTCTGCCAGTTTACGCTCCGTAATATCCTGGGCAATACCAATCATAAATGAAGGAACTCCATTTTCGTCCAGCACAACCTCACCCGCTTCTGCCCAAATATATCGAACGGATTTATCCGGCCAGATGATCCGGTATTCAATGTGCTTCCTTGCCGCAAATTCACCCGCATTGGAGGGCAAAACCAGGTACAGGTCATCCGGATGAATGACGCTGGAAATAGCATCGCCCAATGCTCCTGTATAAGATTCCTTGTTAATATTAAATATATGGTACATCTCCTCCGACCAGATCACCTGTTGTGTTTTGAGGTTCCATTTCCAGTTTCCAAGATGAGCCGTAGACTGGGCCTTGCGCAAATCACTTTCTGTGATATCATTTTTTGCTTCACTATCAATTAGTGCCTTGTTTGAGGTGATTAGTTTTGTTACATTGGTCAAGGACAACAAGCACAAAGATTCATCCTGGTTCAAAACTCCACCCAGATGAACAAAGACAGGCAAATGATCCTCTTTTTGAATGACTACCTCACAAGTCGTTTTCACCTTTGACAGAAACACATCCCTTAAGAACGAGTTGAAAATAGAACGGCTAGGATTGGAAAGGAACTCTTCCAATCTGGCATTTTTTACATTTATCCGTTCCTTACCCAGCATAGCGGCCGCAGCAAAATTAAGTTGGGTTATAACACCTCTCTTGTCAAGGGATAAATAGCCCGTGGGAGCAAAATCATACAATTCGGAATATTTTTCTTCCGCACTTTCTGCAAATTGCTTGGCAAGCAGAAGTTCCTCGTTTTGCATCTCCAGTTCTATCTGAAGGATTTCCAATTCCAAAAGAAGCCTGGCCGGATCTGTGGATTCCTGGTGCAAGTTCTGAAAGGAAAGTTTACTGCTGATTTTTTCCTCCGCCCTTGTACGAAGGTCTTTTACCAAGGACAAACTACGCTCTTCACTTGTCATTTGGATAAATTTTGTGCTTTGTCAGAATTAAAATAGCATTATTCAACTCCATTTCCAGATTTTTTGCGTGGGTGATGTCGATAAAGGTAATCACCAGGCCATCAATGTGGTCGTTGAAGGTTCGGTAGGGCATGATGCGAACAGTGTACCACCGGTTATCATGGGTTGGAATGTCTGTCTCCCGGAACACCAGGGTGCGCAATACATCCAAAGAATGTTCAACCATTTCTGGGTACTGCAGATCGTTGACCAGATCGGTAAAAGGTCGACCCACATCACTTTGCCTGAATTTGAAGAGCTTCACCATCTGATCCGTAAATCTCCTTATCTTCAATTCTTTGTCTAAAAACAAAGTAGCGATGTCAGTGCTGTTCAGCAGGTTTTTCATGTCGTTCTGTGCGACCATATAATCGGCGATCTTACTTTGCAGCTCGATGTTAACGGTCTGCAGCTCTTCGTTGAGACTCTGCATCTCCTCCTTGGAGGTGGTCAGCTCTTCGTTGGCAGATTGCAGCTCCTCGTTGGTCGATTGCATCTCTTCGTTGGTCGATATCAACTCTTCCTGGGTGGTCTGCATCTCTTCACGCGTGCTTTGAAGCTCTTCGTTCGCCCGTTGCAGTTCCAGTTCCAGTTTTTGTTCGTGAAAAGTAAAATCCTGGTTCTCCTGGATTAATTTTCTGGCCGTAGCGCGATGGAGATCCTCCACATCGGCAAAAACGATCATGATCGTACTCTTGACGGCATCGGGCCTGTCGAGCAGCTGGAGGGTAACATCTACCAACTGGATTTTCTCCCCGGTGGCCACTTTCAGCCGCTGAAACTTGATGGGCTCATAATTCTGCTTCACTTTTCGGATGGCACCCGGAAGTACATTGCGCAAACCCTCCCTCGCCATGTCGTAGATGTTCATATTCGCACGGCCCGCAGCAGGTTCAAGGTATTTGCCGGTTCGTCCTGTGATGTACAAAATATCGCCTTCAGAGTTGATTAGCACACTTGCGGGGGCAAAACGCTGCAACACGATTTGATCCGCTATGGTTTGAATATCGGTGCGTTTATATACTTTAACCTCCTCTGTTTTTCTTCTCGGGGAGTGGATGAAGGCACTGGGAAAATCCACCAGCTCCGTAGAAATAGGCACTATCGATCGTTTGTAAAGTTTCAGTTTGCTATCTATGGGGGTAAACCTTAAACTTTGGGAATTGTCGCTTTCGGCACTGCCGAGCAGCATGATACCTCCGGCATTCAGGCTGTAGTGAAACAGGTTGAACAATTTCTTTTGCAGTTCTGCCTCCATGTATATGAGCATATTCCTGCACATCACCATATCCAGCTTGGTGAATGGCGGATCCTTGATCACGTTGTGTGTCGCAAACACCACCATTTCCCGGATAACGGCATTGACACGAAATCCAGTTCCCTCCCTTGAAAAAAAATGATCAAGACGCTCCGAAGAAACGTCCGTAATAATGTTTCCGGCATAGACTCCCTTTCTGGCGATGTCTATGGCATCGCTGTCGATATCGGTGGCAAAGATCTGAAGTTTCAAACCCTTTTGGATCTTTAATTTTTCAATGACTTCCAAAAAGATTATGGCCATAGAATAGGCCTCCTCTCCGGTAGAACATCCGGTCACCCAAACGCGAATGACATAATTATCGGGAAGTTCTTTAAACAATTCGGGCAAGACCTCCGCCTTCAATTTTTCCCAAACGGAGGCATCCCTGAAAAAATTGGTTACACCTATCAGCAACTCATCGAACAGGACATCCAGTTCCCCCGGATTTTCCTGCAAAAAGCGGACGTAGCTGGCCAGTTTCTCAATTTGATGAACATTCATTCGGCGTTCAATCCTCCTGATCAAGGTATTTTTTTTGTAAAGCGCGAAGTCGTGCCCCGTTTGAGACCGAAGTAGCAGGATAATCTTTCCAAGATTGCTTCTTTTCTTGTCGTCCATTTCATTGTCAGCATTCAATGAATGACTCTCAAATAGGTAGGAGATCAGTTTTGAAGGAAGTTCCTGGGCGGGACCCAATATATCGATGTTGGTCTCCCGGAGGGCACTTTGGGGCATTCCATCGAATTTCGCCGTTAATGGATCCTGCACTACCGTAGTACCATTTCGCTCCTTAATTGCCTTCATCCCCAGACTTCCGTCGGAACCCATCCCCGAAAGGATTACTCCAATGCTTTTTTCACGCTTGTCTTCGGCCAGAGAGTAGAAAAAATAATCGATCGGCAGACGCAGACCGTGAACCTCCACCGGAACCAAAAGATTCAGGTAGCCATTCTGAATCGACATACTCTTGTTCCGGGGAATGACATAGACCTGGTTGGGCTTAACCAACAAATGATCCGTAACCAATGTTACGTTCAACTCTGTGGTGCGTTGCAGCAACTCGGGAAGAATGCCCACATAGTTGGGATCCAGGTGTTGAATGACCACGAAAGCCATTCCACTATCTGCCGGTACATTCTCAAAAAACAGTTCCAAAGCCTCCAGACCACCGGCCGAAGCACCGATGCCCACAATTGGAAAATCCAGTTTAGTTGCCTCCTGCCCTTTGGAAGCTTTTAGCTCTGCTGGCTCCATCGGAGTTCTCCTTGATTTCATGTCAATAATTTTTTATAAGTCAGTTGGGACCGATAATCGGCGAAGCCATTCCTCAGGTATATTTCGCCTGCCATCAGGCTAGCAACAAATAACGGAAATTTACTTCAATAATAGTAATTTGCATTGGCAGAGTCATCTGTTTGAAAGGGACAAACAATCACACCCTGCCAAAAGGGTCAAAACCCAATTTGCAAGAGGTATTAAATATAGCTATTTATTGTTCAACTTGTATTATATGAAGCTATAATTCAGGAAAATAATCATCTTTTGGAATGGTTGGCATCTGCCGGTTAAGGTAGGCAGGATGTACTCCGGATTTTCTTGCCGGATTAGGTCGTTTCAGGAATACACTTGTAGTTAGACAAGATGAGAAGAAGTGACTGGATTGAGCTAAAATGAGCTATAGTGACTAAAGTACTTGCAGAAAATGAAAATCTGTCTGGAGTCCATAACGCTAAGTCCTCTAAGTACACTAAGTACTTGAAGTACTTCCTTTGATAACAAATAATTCACATTTCCCCTTCGTACCTATCATTTTTTTACTTAATATTGCAAAAACATTGTAAAATGACAACGATCAACCTGCATACCGGCCATCACCATCTCTTGCCATAAGGTAAGCTGGAGTTGATCATTCTAAAAATATTGAACAATTCATTGGCAGGCTTACCACGAAAAGGTAAGCCTGCTCTCATTTTAAACTATGGAAACAACGCTGCGCATCGCCATTCAAACAAAAGGAAGATTGAACGAAGACTCGATCCTCCTGCTCAATGAGTCCGGGATTAAACTAATCGACGGAAAAAGAAGACTGATCTCCTCTGCGAAAAATTTTCCGCTTGAGGTACTGTACCTGCGCGACGACGATATTCCACAGTGTGTGGCAGACGGGGTGGCCGACGTCGGTATTGTGGGCAAGAACGAAATGGACGAACAGAAAAAGGTGGTCGAGGTGATCAAATACCTTGGCTTCAGCAAATGCCGCCTCTCCCTTGCCGTGCCAAAAGACATCGAATATCCCGGTCTCCTGTGGTTTAACGACAAGAAGATTGCCACCTCCTATCCGGCCATCCTGAAGGATTTTCTGGACAAAAACGGAATCCGCGCGGACATTCATTTCATTGCAGGTTCCGTAGAGATCGCTCCGGGCATCGGACTGGCGGATGCCATTTTTGACATCGTCAGCTCAGGCAGCACGCTGGTCAGCAACAGGCTCAAAGAGGTGGAAGTGGTGATGAAATCTGAGGCTGTCATGATTGCCAATCCATTGCTCTCCAAAGAGAAACAGGCCATTCTGGATGAACTGATCTTCAGAATCGAATCCGTCGAGAACGGCAGAGGGAAAAAATACATCCTTCTCAACGCCCCCAACGAAAAAATGGAACAGATCATCAAGGTATTGCCGGGAATGACCTCCCCGACCCTGATGCCATTGGCCAAACCGGGCTGGAGTTCACTTCACTCCGTCATCACCGAATCCGAATTCTGGGAGGTAATTGGTAACCTGAAAAGAAACGGAGCAGAGGGAATTCTCGTATTACCCATTGAAAAGATCATCTTTTAATCGACCGCATGCAAATCTACCGCCATCCATCCAGGGATATCTGGAATCAACTGACCCTCAGGGCGACTTCCGACTATTCGGAAAAGCTTCCTGTCGTGGAGGAGGTGATGCAGAACATCCGGCTGCACGGAGATGCCGCCATCCGGGAATATACTGCAAAGTTCGATCGGGTATCCATTGAATGGCTGCAGGTGAAAGAAACCGAAATGAATGAGGCTGAAATAGAACTGGATCCCTTGCTGGCACAAGCCATTCGAGTCGCTGCTGCGAACATCCGAACCTTTCACGAAGCACAAATCACACAGATAGTCAGGATCGAGACTTCTCCGGGTGTGAGCTGCTGGCAAAAGAGCCTTCCCATCGAAACGGTGGGACTTTACATCCCTGGCGGATCGGCCCCCCTCTTTTCAACCGTTTTGATGCTCGCCCTGCCGGCCCAGATCGCCGGATGCAAGGAGGTTGTCCTCTGCACTCCACCAAACCCTGCCGGGAAAATCCATCCGGCCATCCTCTTCGCCGCAAGACTTTGCAACGTGTCCCGAATCTTTAAAATCGGGGGAATACAGGCCATCGGAGCCTTGGCTTACGGAAGCGAATCCGTTCCAAAAGTCAACAAAATCTTCGGTCCGGGTAACTCTTGGGTCACCGCAGCCAAACAATATGTCTCGCTCAACACCTGCTCCATCGATATGCCCGCCGGACCCTCCGAACTGGCCGTGGTGGCAGACCTTTCGGCCAATCCTGCCTTCGTGGCATCCGATCTGCTCTCCCAGGCTGAACACGGACCCGACAGTCAGGTGCTGCTGATCACAACGGAGGAATCAGTAGCAGTGCAAGTTGAAATCGAACTCACACGGCAACTGGAACAACTTCCCCGGAAGGAGATTGCGTCGGCCGCACTCGCCCACAGCAGAACCGTGGTGCTCTCTTCCATGGAAGAGGTGATGGAATTTGTAAACAGCTATGCGCCAGAACACCTGATTCTTCAGTCGGATGATGCCTCTGCACTGGCTGCAAAAGTCACCAATGCTGGATCCGTCTTCATCGGTCATTACACCCCGGAAAGTGCGGGCGATTACGCTTCAGGCACCAACCATACGCTTCCCACTAATGGTTGGGCACGATCGGTCAGTGGATTGAACCTGGACAGTTTTTGCAAAAAAATCACTTACCAGGAAATCTCCAAAGAGGGTTTGCAGCTACTTGGACCAGTGATCGAAACCATGGCCGAAGCCGAACTGCTTCAGGCACATAAAAATGCCATCACCCTTCGGCTCAGCCACAAGGACTAATCTGATTGCCATGGAAAACCCAATTGCAATTTGACCAAAATCCCTTTAATTAGCACATTAGCAAATTAGCACATTATGGAATTCTCGCTTCAAAATATCACCCGAAAAAACATCCAGGCCCTGCAACCCTATTCCAGTGCGCGGGATGAATTTACCGGGGAGGCCTCCGTTTTCCTGGATGCCAACGAAAATCCCTTCAATGCGCCCTGGAACAGGTATCCCGATCCGCGGCAGCTGGCGCTTAAAACCCGGCTGGGCAAGCTGAAAAACATTACCCCCGACCATATTTTTTTTGGTAACGGCAGCGACGAACCCATCGATCTGCTCTTCCGCGCTTTCTGTGAACCCGGGACCGACAACGTGGTGGCCATCTCACCCACTTACGGGATGTATCGCGTGGCAGCCGATACCAACGACATTGCCTACCGGGAAGTCTCATTGGAGGAGGATTTTACCCTCAACGCCTGCAAGTTGCTTGCCGCCACGGATACCTCCACAAAACTGATCTTCCTCTGTTCACCCAACAACCCTACCGGGAATGCCCTTCAGTCGGGTGAGATACTTCGGATCATCGGGGAATTTAAGGGATTGGTGGTACTGGATGAAGCCTACATCGACTTCTGTCCGGAGAAATCGCTGCTTTCCAATTTGGCACAATATCCCAATCTGGTCATCCTGCAGACGCTTTCAAAGGCGTGGGGACTGGCCGGTATCAGACTCGGCATGGCTTTTGCCTCTCCCGAAATCGTTGCGGTGCTCAGTAAAATCAAATATCCCTACAACATCAATTTGCTGACACAGGAAAAAGCACTTGAAATGCTCGGATTGGCCAGGCAAAAGGACGAATGGGTGGAGACCATCCTTCAGCAAAAAGAGCTGCTGAAAAATGAACTGGTCAGGCTACCCCTGGTTACCCTGCTCTATCCCAGCGATGCCAATTTCATCCTAATCAAAACCATCGCAGCAAAGAAAATATACGAAGCGCTTGTCGAACGAAAAATCATTGTCCGCGACAGGTCCAAGGTGGCTCTCTGCGGTGAGGCACTCAGAATCACGGTCGGTACAGCCGCTGAAAATGGTTTGCTGATACAGGCATTGAAAGAAATCGGTAAATTGCCAATGTAAAAATGATCCAATCTGGTTAATCCAAAAACGAAAATCCAACATCTAAAATTTTAAACCTCCTACCTGATGAAAAAGGCACTATTTATAGACCGTGACGGTACTTTGATCGTCGAACCACCGGAGGATTTCCAGGTCGATTCGCTCGAAAAGCTGGAATTTCTACCCGGCGTATTCAGAAATTTATTTGCTATTAGCAAATATTTTGATTACGAACTGGTGATGGTCTCCAATCAGGATGGAATGGGCAGCGAAGCCTATCCCGAAGAAAACTTCCACCTGGTTCAAGGAAAAGTGCTAAAAGCATTTGAAAACGAGGGAATTACCTTTAAGCGCATTTTTATTGACTGCTCCTTTCCGGAAGACCTGGCTCCGACACGCAAACCCGAGATTGGCCTGCTGCAGGAGTACCTCGACGGGTCGTACGACCTGGCCAACTCCTTCGTGATCGGTGATCGGCTCACGGATGTCCAGATGGCCAAAAATCTGGGAGCCAAGGCTATCTATTTTGCACCCGAGACCCGCGCCGATGACCTGATCGACAGCAACCTCTCCGCTTCCTGCGCGATGGTAACCGACAGTTGGGAGGATATCTTCATCTTTCTGTCGGAGAGCGAACGGAAAGCCTCCGTAAAAAGAGAGACCAAGGAGACCAATATCTTCGTAGAGATCAATTTAGCGGGGAAAGGGGTTGGAAGAATCTCTACCGGGCTGCATTTTTTTGATCACATGCTCCAGCAAATATCCACCCACTCGGGCTGTGACCTGACGATTCAGGTGATTGGTGATTTGGAAGTGGATGAACACCATACCGTCGAGGATACCGCCATCGCCCTGGGAGAGGTGGTCCTGAAAGCCCTTGGCAACAAGCGGGGCATCGAAAGGTACGGATATTGTCTTCCGATGGATGACTGTCTGGCGCAGGTGGCCCTCGATTTTGGAGGCCGGCCCTGGCTGGTGTGGGAAGCCGAATTTCAGCGGGAATATGTGGGCGATGTGCCGACTGAGCTCTTTCACCATTTCTTCAAATCCTTCTCCGATGCCGCACGTTGCAACCTGAATATCTGGGCAGAAGGCACCAACGAACACCACAAGATAGAGGGAATCTTCAAGGCATTTGCCCGATCCATCAAGATGGCCGTCCGAAAGGATCCATTCCAGGATACGCTGCCCAGCTCGAAGGGGACGCTTTAGAAAAGACGGAGAAGACTTTGGTACCAGGAGACTGGGGGACTATAGGACCTGGAAGAGTGAAGAGTTAAGAGTGAAGAGTGTTGAGAACTGTGTGAAAAATGAAAAGTGAAAAGTGAAAAATAAAGCCTGCAGATTCATGATATACCGCGTAGCGGTTATAGTATTCTAGTCAAAGTTGTCTGAAGGGTTTCGACCCAAAAATTTTAAAACCATGGGATACGTTCCCTGATAAACAATAATAGAAATACTGGTAAACGAACCAATCGAAAATCAAAATTCGAAAATCGAAAATTATAAGTTATGTTTAAATCTTCCGACAAAAAAACTGCCATTTTATTGATTCACTGTCCCGACCAGCAGGGAATCCTGGCTGCTGTGACCCAGTTTCTGAACGAGAACAACGGAAACATCATCTACCTGGATCAGAATGTAGACCGTGCGGAGTCCATCTTTTTTATGCGTGTAGAATGGGAACTCGACCAGTTTGCCATCCCCCGCGAGAAGATTGCAGACTATTTCATTACCCTGATTGCAAAAAAATATAACATCCTGTTTACCCTCCATTTTTCGGACGAACGTCCCCGAATGGCCCTCTTTGTTTCAAAAATGTCACATTGTCTCTTCGACATTCTCTCCAGGCACATGGCCGGCGAATGGGTGGTCGACATCCCGCTGATCATCAGTAACCACCCCGACTTAAAACCGGTAGCCGATCGTTTCGGAATCGAATTTTACTGTTTCGAGAAAAACGGTGCCAACAAGGAGGAGCAGGAGCTGAAAGAGGTCGCCCTGCTGAAGGAGAAGAAGATCGACCTGATTGTCCTGGGCCGCTACATGCAAGTACTCAGCAACAATTTCGTCTCCCGGTTCCCCAACAGAATCATCAACATACACCACTCCTTCCTGCCTGCCTTTGCAGGCGCCAAACCCTATCACGCAGCACACGAGCGTGGGGTGAAAATCATCGGGGCCACCAGCCATTATGTGACAGCCGACCTCGATGCGGGACCGATCATTGCCCAGGATGTGGTGCGGATCTCCCACGTCGACAGCATCGAAAACCTCGTGCGCAAGGGTCGCGATCTGGAGAAGATCGTTCTCAGCGAAGCTGTTTACAAACACCTGCAACGCAAGATTTTGGTATTTAACAACAGAACCATTATCTTCAATTAATTACCAACAAGCCTTTATTTACGTTCCAATATTCTGTACCATTTGTCACATCCCCGGAAAAAAACATGAAGAACTTTAACCCATTCAAAATCATTGTCCTTTCCCTGATCTTAGTGTCAGCCTCATTATTTGCGCAGGTCCCTGCCAAGGTAGTACCTGTCGACTATGGCTATGTCGTCAAAATCGGAGATCAAATGCCTCCATTTTCTACGATTCTGCTCAACGGCAAAACATTTTCCAATGCCGACCTAAAAGGGAAAGTGGTCATGCTGCAATTCACGGCCAGCTGGTGTAGTGTCTGCAGGAAAGAGATGCCCTTCATTGAAAGGGATATCTGGCTGAAAAACAAAAACAACAGTCAGTTTGTGCTGGCCGCCTTCGACCTTGATGAACCGCTCGAAAAAGTAATTCAATTCCAGAAGGATATAAAAATTACCTACCCGATGGCACTGGATCCGGGGGGAAAAATCTTCGGACTCGTGGCCGAGAAAAAGGCAGGTGTAACCAGAAATGTCATTTTAGATAAAACCGGCAAAATCGTCTACCTGACCCGCCTCTACAAGGAGGATGAGTTCGCCGAAATGGTCAAGGTGATTGAAAGCCTGTTAAAAAAATAAAGCAAACAATTGATATTCATGTTTTTAGTATTTAAAATACATTCTTTAAATGAAAGTCGCCATCATCAAATACAATGCCGGAAACATCCAGTCTGTCGACTATGCCTTGCAACGGCTCGGTGTGGAGGCCTCCATCACAGCAGATCACGACGAGATCCGGTCGGCCGATAGGGTGATCTTCCCCGGCGTCGGGGAAGCCTCCACCACGATGGCTTATTTGCATGCACACGGACTCGATAAGCTGATCACGGAACTGAAACAACCGGTGCTGGGTATCTGTTTGGGACTGCAATTAATGTGCCGTCACTCGGAAGAAGGTGACGTTGAATGTTTGGGGATATTCAGCGAAACCGTCAAGAAATTCATTTTACAACACACCATGCTCCCCGCTATGAAGATTCCGCACATGGGATGGAACACCATCGAAGGATTGAAGAGCAGCCTTTTTGATTCTTCCATTGAGGGGCAGCATTGCTATTTTGTCCATTCCTACTATGCCGAAACAGGACCTGACACGGCTGCCTTCTGCAGCTACCCCACTCCGTTCAGTGCAGCACTTCAGAAGGACAATTTCTTTGCCGTTCAGTTTCATCCCGAGAAGAGTGGTCCCGTTGGGGCAAAAATTCTGGAGAACTTCCTTCAACTTAAAATCAACCTATGAGCATCGAAATTATACCCGCCATAGACATCCTCGACGGAAAGTGTGTCAGACTAAGTCAGGGAGACTACAACCGAAAGACCATCTACAACGAAGATCCGCTCGAAGTTGCCAAACTGTTTGAGGCCTATGGGCTTCAGCGAGTACATCTGGTCGATCTGGATGGTGCCAGGGCCCATCACATTGTCAACCACAAGGTACTCGAAAAAATTGCCCTGCACACGACGCTGACCATCGACTTTGGTGGCGGGCTCAAAAGTGACAGGGACCTGGACATCGCCTTTGAGTCTGGTGCTGACATGATTACAGGTGGCAGCATAGCCGTCAAATCTCCCGCTGTGATGCACAGGTGGATCGAAACCTACGGATCAGACCGAATCATTCTTGGGGCCGATGCCGTGAACCGGAAAATAGCCGTGAGTGGCTGGACAGAAGATAGCGGACTGGATCTTTTCCAGTTTATAGAGCATTGGAAGGGAAAAGGAATCAACAAGGCGATCAGTACCGACATCAGTCGCGACGGAATGCTTACGGGTCCTGCCATTGCACTTTACATGGAGATAATGGAGAAAATTCCGGGTATCTATCTGATTGCCAGTGGTGGTGTCGGCTCTGTCCAGGACTTGCTGGATCTGGAAAGGATAGGTGTCCCCGCCGTGATTGTAGGCAAAGCCATCTACGAAGGGAAGATTACCCTGGAGGAGATTGGAAAAATCAATACGGCAAAACTTCCTGAATAAAAAAAGCATGTTAAGCAAACGCATCATCCCTTGCCTCGATATCCGGAACGGTCAAACCGTAAAGGGGATCAATTTCATCAACATCCGGGAAGTCGGTGACCCAATAGAACTGGGCAAACTTTATTCCGAACAGGGTGCCGACGAGCTGGTATTTCTCGACATCACTGCCACCCACGAGGGCAGAAAGACCTTCGTCGAATTGGTTAAGCGCATTGCCTTCAACCTCAACATCCCCTTCACGGTAGGAGGGGGCATCAGTGAACTGAAAGATGCCGATGCCTTGCTCGCTGCCGGTGCCGATAAGATTTCCATCAACTCCTCAGCCATCAAAAATCCAAAATTGATTGACGACCTGGCGCTTCATTTTGGCAGTCAGTTCGTGGTGGTGGCCATCGATGCGAAGGAAGAGAACAACCATTGGGAAGCCACCATGCACGGAGGAAGACTCCCTACCGGGAAAGAGCTCTTCACCTGGGCCAAGGAGGCCGAAAATCGAGGAGCTGGCGAAATTCTCTTCACCTCGATGAACCACGACGGCACCAAAAACGGCTTTGCAAATGAGGCATTGACTCATCTCTCCGACCTGCTGACAATTCCCCTGATCGCCTCCGGCGGAGCTGGAACGATGGAGCATTTCGCAGACCTTTTCAAATACGGCAAGGCCGATGCCGGATTGGCCGCCAGCATTTTCCACTTCGGTGAAATCGCAATTCCTGATTTAAAGAGCTATCTTCGCAAAGAGGGAATCAGTATGAGATAGGAGATAGGAGATAGGAGATATAAGACTTGAGATATTAGACTTGAGATATTAGACTTGAGATATAAGACTTGAGATATAAGACTTGAGATATAAGACTTGAGATATTAGACTACAAATTAGCATATTAGTTAAATGGATATTAATTTCAATAAAGAGAGTTCGGGCTTGGTACCGGCCATCATCCAGGATCAGCATTCGAACAAGGTATTGATGCTGGGTTTCATGAACAAAGAGGCCTACGACAAGACGGTTCTGACTGGTCAGGTGACCTTTTTCAGCCGTACCCGGAAACGCCTTTGGACCAAAGGGGAAGAGTCCGGAAATTTTCTGGATGTGGTCTCCATTACCGAAGACTGCGACCAGGATACCCTGCTGATCAAGGCCATCCCGGTAGGTCCCGTCTGTCATACAGGAGCGGATACCTGTTGGGATGAACAGAACCCTACGGATGACTTCTACTTTCTAAAGACGCTGCAGAATTTCATCGCAAAGCGGAAAGCCGAAATGCCAAAAGGTTCCTATACCACCTCTCTCTTTGAGTCCGGCACCGCCAAAATTGCCCAGAAGGTCGGCGAGGAAGCAGTTGAGACAGTCATAGAAGCAATGGCCAACAACGACGAACGGCTCCTTTATGAAGCCTCCGACCTCGTCTACCACCTGATGGTACTGCTTGCACACAAGGGTTTTTCCATATCGGACCTCGCTACGGAGCTGAAGAAACGGCACAAGTGAAGGACTTAGAGACGATGGGGCAGTTGGACCTTGGGACGGGGAAGATGAGTGAAAAATGAAAAGTGAAAAATTAAGAGTGTAGAACTAAGAATTAGTCATTTTACATTTATTACAAATCAAGGTTGTCAGGTATTCCAAAATCGAAAATCCAAAATTTACACAATGATTTCAAAAATAACATTTATTCTTTTGGCCCTTTGTGCTTTCAGTGGTACGATGGTTGCTGCAGATCCGGTATTATCCGCCATGGACAAAGCCATGATCAAGAATAAGCTCGACAAGTTTTCCAAGGATAGCGCACTTCCAATGGGGGATCTGGTGCTTAAAATTGGTCTTGATTTTCTCAATACTCCCTATGTGGGCAAAACCCTCGATAAAACCAAGGAAGAAAAGCTGGTAATCAATCTGCACCAGCTCGACTGTACCACCTTCGCCGAAAACTGTCTGGCACTGGCCAGAACTGTTAAGGGCGCTCACCCGGATTCGGAGAAATTCTGCACAGAACTGGAGGGTATCCGCTACCGTGGAGGGAAGATGAACGGATATTCGAGTCGCCTGCACTATTTCTGCGAATGGATTTCGGACAACGAAGCTCGTCAGCATGTTCAATCCATGGCCAAACAAATGGGGGGAAAAGAGTTACCCATCGCCCTCTACTTCATGAGTACCCATCCACAGGAGTATCCCCAACTGATCAATGCACCTGCGGTTACTGCCGAAATTAAAGCCATTGAGGAGAAGGTCTCCGCACAAAAATTCTACTACATTCCTGTCAGTCAATTCGAAAGCATCGAATCACTGGTAAAGGATGGAGACATCGTCACCCTGACTACCTCCATTCCAGGAATTGATGTTTCCCACGTAGGCATCCTTCTTAAAAAGGAGGGACGGGTCTATTTTCTCCACGCATCTTTAGCCATGCAGAAGGTGGTTGTCACTACAGAACCTTTTGCACAATACCTGGTCAAAAGCAAAAAAACGACAGGAGTGATGATTGCCAGACCTGTGGAATGACGGGGAGGACTGGGAAGAGTGAAGAGTGAAGAGTTGAGAACTGAGAGTTGAGAGTGAAAAACCATCCTGGTATACCGCTTAGCGGTTAAGGGATTGTAGACGGAGTTGCGAATGAATTGGATGTGCCGTTCGCAAACAAATATTGGGAAATTAGAGTAGGTTGGGATCGGACGGAAGGAACAAAAGAAGTTAAGAGTTGAAAACTGTGTGAAAAATGAAGAGTGGAGAACAGAGAATTAATCATTTTTCATTTGTTCTGAATCATGGTTGTCAGGTATTCCAAAATCGAAAATCCAAATTCGAAAATCCAAATTTTCTGTTCCATTCTTAACTAATTGTTAAATCCGGTCAACTTCCGAAACATTGGACGGAGGATAACAGTATTCCTTGTACAGTTAACTCAATAAAATTAAGATATGGCACTTTTAGAACAATTAAACAAACGTTACGCAACAAAGAAATTTGACGCTTCAAAAAAAATAGCATCCGCTGATTTAACGACCCTGCTGGAAGCAATTCGCCTCTCTGCATCTTCCTACGGACTTCAAGCCTACAAGGTTCTGGTGGTTGAGAACGAAGCAATCCGCAAGCAACTGCGTGCTGCTTCCTGGGACCAGTCTCAGATCACAGATGCCTCGCAACTCCTTGTTTTTGCGGTAGAGACCAACTTCGATGAAAAAGGGGTCGACAAATTCGTAGAAAACACGGCCAACACACGCAACATTGAGGTCAGTGCACTTTCCGGATACGCAGACATGATGAAGGGTTCCCTTAAGAGACCCGCTGAAGAGGTACAAGCCTGGTTGACCAAACAGTTATACATTGCCCTGGGTTTCGGACTGGTAGCTGCTGCAGAGTTGAACATTGACTCTTGTCCGATGGAGGGTTTCGATGCCAACCAATACGATGAAATTCTGGGATTGAAAGAGAAGGGATTGCATGCAGGGGTCATCCTGGCCGTTGGATATCGTTCTTCCGAAGATGGATACCAGCACCTGTCTAAGGTTAGACGTGGTCACGAAGATTTCTTTATCGCAGTCTAACCATGGATTCCATCCGATACATTCTTTACATAAAGTAAAAAAGGGATTGGGTCGCTATACGCATGAAAAGTTCACCGGGTGACTCTGAGTCACCCGGTGAACTTTTTTTTGAGAAAATGATCTCCCTGCGTAAAAAAAAAAACAGATTGGTTCTGCGGATCCGGGAATCGGAGGACAGATCACCTGGCAACTTTTCAGGCGGAGAGATTCGCATTCAAACGTGCTTGCAGATATTCCAGATCCAGTTGAATAGGAGGAGAGCAATGGTCGGTATGGCTACCCACTTTTTGCTCAATATAACCTCAAACTGTATGAATAATCTGAACAAGGTATCCTTTTTAAAAAGCAGATCATACCCCATCCAAAAAGGAATTACCAGCAATCCTGTAAAAATCAGTAAACCAAGTGGATTCCAGTAGAGGCCTCCGGCCAGATCCCCATGCAACAAGGCAAGCACAGACCTTGTAGATCCGCAGGAAGGGCAAGGGATATGGGCAAAATGTCTGATGAGACATACGTCGTAGCTTGACCCAACCTCCTCCGACTTCAATCTGCCTACAAGGAACAACCAGCCATAACCGACCAGGCAGGACAGGGAAACAAAGAGATTAAAACGGTTGCGTGTAAGGGACATCAATAGATGGCCATCATCAATTTTTCAGTATTCTTCCGGCGGGTGATTCCCATGATCAAGATCCAGTCGACCACCACCCAAATCCCAAGGCCACCACAGGTCAACAACTTGACGACTCCCAGTCCGACATCGCCGATCAAAAAGCGGTCGATGGCCAGAGGGCCGGTCAAAATGGAAACGATCAATACAATGACAGGATCTGTAAACTGCATGAACTGAAGCATCCGCCACTGTGATTCATCCATCGCCAGCAAACGTTCGCGGATATGAAAAATTTGATGATCTTCCAAAAATTTAGCATTGGCCATCAAAAAATAATCTACATTTTGAGCATCCATCTTTTAAGGTTTTATTGGTTAGAAATTCCTTTTAAATGATTCACTTTCGGGTATCAGCAAATAAGACGGCAAACAGGATAGAAAATTACATTTTTTCGTTCATTGAACAAAATATACAGGAAATAAAATGGATGAAACACCCTTCTGATTTTCGATTTTGGCCCTTCGGCTTCGCTCAGGGTCCGATATCCTCATCAAAAATTTAGTCTCATAGTCACCAATTTCAATGCTCAGTTCTCAACTCTTCACTCATCACTCTTCACTCATCACTCTTCCCGGGCCCTACCTGATCCGCTCCTTGAACACCTTCTCGAATTTTTCCAACTTTGGCTGGATCACCATCCTGCAGTAGGGTTCATTTTTGTGCTGTCGGTAATACTCCTGGTGGTAATCTTCGGCCACCCAAAATTTTGGCGATGGTTCGACCGTGGTTACAATGGGACTGTCGTAGACTTTGGCCTTGTTGAGTGCATCAATCAACTGGCCTGCAATGGCTTTCTGTGCTTCGTTTTCAAAAAAAATCACGGAGCGGTACTGGGTGCCTACATCTGCTCCCTGTCTGTTCAAAGTGGTCGGATCATGAACAGTGAAAAAGACCTTGAGGATCTCTTCGCAGCTTGTTTCCTTGGGATCAAATACGATTCGAACCACCTCTGCATGACCGGTCTCCCCTGTGCAGACCTCCCGATAGGTAGGGTTGTTCAAATTACCACCTGCATAACCGGAAGTAACGGTTTTCACCCCTTTCAGACCCTTGTAAATGGCCTCGATGCACCAGAAACAGCCTCCGCCGAGAATGATTGTTTCCGATTCGTGTACTATGTTGGTATTCACTGCGGAACCATCCGGCTCAAAATCAAGTGCAATGGAATTCATGCAGTAGCGTTTCCCGGTAGGGAGTGGACCATCGTCAAAGAGATGACCGAGGTGGCCGCCGCATCTTCCGCACAATGCCTCTGTGCGGTTCATGCCAAAACTATGGTCTTCGTGAAAAGTAATACTGTTGGGATCTATCTGTTCGAAGAAGCTGGGCCAGCCACACTCACTGGCAAATTTGGCATCTGACCGGAACAGTTTAAAACCACATGCAGCACAGTAATAGGTTCCTTTGCCTGTATAATTCCAGTATTTGCCGGTAAAAGAACGTTCGGTCCCTTTGTTTCTGGAAACTTCATACAAATCCGGGGAAAGCACTTTTTTCCATTCGGCGTCGGAAACATGCAGCCGGGATTGGTCTGTTCTGGAATAATAAGGATTACCGGGCTTTTTATCAGAAGGAGTATTCATGGTCGTCGTATTTAAAAAATTGTTTAAATTGGAGGAAGGATAACCGGGTGACATCAGCCGGACGGCATTGCCTGCCCCGCCTGCCAGGACAAAAAGAAGCATTACAGTTGCCAGGCAAAACGTAAATAGAATGGATTTCTTGCTCATAATGTATATAGACTTTATGAACCTTTTACGAAAGAAAAAGCCGGAAGTTAACTTTACCAGGATGGCAAAATCTGCGATCGTCGCAATGGACGATCAAAAATGAAAAAAACTTTTTTTCTTTTTCCCCTGTTTGAAAAGGACAACCTCTGCCTTCTCTGAGGTAATCAGGCATCCCGTAGGGATTTTGTCAAACCAGGGAAGAATCTTCTGGGTGAAGAGATCAATTTTGGAAGCCTCATCTACCATTTCGATGACCACCGGCATTTTCTCAGTAATCTCCCAAAACCTGGTGGAACGGACCACACTGCTCGAACCAAATCCCATTACTCCCTTAAGGACAGTGGCTCCTGAAATTCCATACCGCTTGGCCGCAAAAACAAGCGTTTCGTACAACAGCCCGTGTTTGAATTTGTCTGTTGAACTGACATAGATCCTTAATCTCCTGGCTTCTGTATTGTTCTCCATGACTAAAATATTTTGGTGAGGGCATTCCCGAAAAAGACGGCAACCAGTCCAAGGAAGACGCTTAACCCGGTATACATTGCAAAATGGAAGAAATTCCCATCCCTCAGGAGGGTCATGTTTTCGTTGGCGAAGGTTGAAAAGGTGGTGAAACCACCGCAAAATCCTACCGTTAAAAAAATACGCCATTCGTCACTGATCAGGTTCGTTCGCTCGGAGATGCCAAAAATCAATCCGATCAGCAAACAGCCCAGGATGTTTACCACCATCGTTCCATAGGGGAAAGCCGAGGCGAGGCTGTTCTGCACCGCTCTCGCCGTGAGATATCTCGCAATACCCCCGATAAAACTTCCGGTCCCGATGTAAAGCAAAGTTTTAAGCATGAACGAAGATAGTAAAAAAGAGATGAGATATAAGAGATGAGATATAAGAGATGAGATATAAGAGATGAGATATA
>CAINVV010000152.1 GCA_903854235.1 uncultured Bacteroidia bacterium
CCGATCTTTTGAAAGGGGAAACCATTTCAAGAGAAATATTGGCCCGGAAAGGAGATAAACTGATCTACTTCAGGCATCCTTTTCTGCACGTCGGCAATACCAGAGAGAAAGCCGATTCGCTCCGCGATTTTCTTTCCCGGCAGGGATACCGGGTGGCACCCGTCACCATTGACAATGAAGATTACATTTTTGCGCTGGCCTACAAAAGGGCGAAAGACAAGCAGGATACCCTGCTGATGAAGCAGATTGGCCACGATTACCTCGGGTACTTGGAGCGAAAGTTGAAGTACTTCGAAAATCAGGCCCGGATCTTGTTCGGGCGGGAGATTAGCCAGATCCTGCTGTTGCACGCCAGTAATCTGAATGCTGATTATGTGGATTCACTGGCCGTTGTTTTCAGGAATAACGATTATGATTTCGTCTCCATCGGAAAGGCGCTTGAAGACAAGACCTATGCATCTCCCATTTCTGTTTACGGGAACTGGGGCATCTCCTGGATCGACAAGTGGGCCTTGTCGATGGGTAAAAAGGGCTCCTTCTTCAGGGAGGAACCCGAGACTCCGGCCTATATCAAAAAGTTATCGGAATAGGCAAGTTTCGTTTTGCAGGTTTTGATTCTGGCAGTGGGACCTTCTCAAGCACTGATCTAATTTATCCCAACCCATTGATTGTAAATTTCATTACCCCCATCCGGTTTTTCTCAATTTCCGATTATTTTGGTGTAAAATTCTATTACTGAGATAGATAAAATTGGATATTTGAAATGTCATTATTTAAAAACATGACAAAAATCATGTTTGATTTTACGTTTATGCATTCCTTTTGTAAAGGAACCAACCTTCGGTCAATTTTTTTTTTAAGATCGAAACTTAATTAATTCAACTTAAAACCTTTACGAATGAAATCTTCCGGCAACAAGGTAGTAAAAGCAATGCGGTGGACTGCCCGAATCATTGCACTTTTGATGGTACTGATCACGCTATTGTTTATGGTAGGGGAGGCAATGTCAGGGAACCATACTCAGGGTAATCAGACTGCCCCCATGATGATCGTGATGGGGGCAATGATGCTCGGCGGACTCGTGATCGCCTGGAAATGGGAATTGTGGGGCAGCCTGATCTCTCTGATCGGCTTTGTCGGCGTAGGCGTATTGAATCCTAATGCCTTTACTAAACCCGGTATGTATATTTTTGCCATACCCTCGATTCTTTTCCTGGTTTGCGTGCTTTTGGATAAGCTGGAAGCAAAATCTTGACAGAGTGATATCTAGGATCATTATTAGTTTTTAAATTTCATTCTATTTCATTAATAAATACAACGAACTTTAAATTTTTGATAATTAAATCAAAATATATGTTACAACAAATAATGTTTATACGTATATAAAACTGTCCTTGGGGATAAGTTCCTTTAAAAGCTAGAATAAAAAGGTTGAACCAATGTCGATCTGAAGGCTATTTTGAAAGGAACAGATCCAAATATTAATTTTAAAATCATCAATTATGAAAACAGAAATTTCAAAAACCAGAACAATCACCGCCTGGGTCATCGCAGGCTTACTTACTGCCCTTTATCTTTTTAGTGCCTCCGGCAAACTTTTTTTGCATCCCGAACAGATGGATCAGATTAAATTAGGCGACTGGCGCATCATTATCGGACTGGGTGAAATCACCTCAGCATTGCTGTTCCTGATCCCGAAGACCAACAAACAGGGCACGCTGCTGCTTAGTTCCTACATGGGGGGTGCCATTATCCTGCACATGACGGGAGGAATGAGTATCGCAATGCCTACTGTGGTTTTGTTGCTGGTCTGGCTGGTAGCCTTCCTGAGAAATCCTCAATTATTTGATCTAAAGTAATGTCAATTAAGAATATAGAATTAGTTCTAACTCCTCCTGAACCCCATTTCGTAGGGGATGGTTTCAGGGTGCACAATTTTATTCCGGGTGGTTACCGGACCGATATGGAGCGAATGAATCCATTCATCCTGCTGGATTACGGAGCGAAATTTTATTTTCCGCCTTCCGACCATCCGCTGGGTGTAGGGGTTCATCCGCACCGGGGTTTTGAAACGGTCACGATTGCCTACAAAGGCCGGGTGGCCCACCACGACAGCACGGGCGAAAGCGGTGTCATTGGGGAGGGTGATGTTCAGTGGATGACGGCAGCCTCGGGCATCCTGCACAAAGAGTACCACGAAAAGGAGTTCAGCAGGGAGGGAGGCGAATTGCAAATGGTTCAACTCTGGGTCAATCTTCCCGCCAAATACAAGATGTCTGCGCCCAAATACCAGAGTCTTACGAACGCCCAGATCAGCAAGGTAACCTTACCTGACGAGGCTGGAGTGGTCGAAGTCATTGCCGGTGAATACAAGAAAACGAAGGGCAGTGCCTCTACCTTTTCACCCATCCATCTGCTGAATGTGAAGTTGAACAAGGGAGGGAAGGCTGATTTTTCTTTTCCTGAAGTATACAACTCTGCTTTGCTCGTATTGGAGGGGAAAGTAACCGTTAACGGGTCTGAGGAGGTTCCTGCCAATCACTTTGCCCTTTTTCAGAATGACGGGGAAACATTCGACATTGAAAGTGCGGAGGATGCCATCGTTCTGGTGATGAGTGGCGAGGATCTCAGCGAACCCATTGCGGCCCATGGACCTTTCGTGATGAATACCCGACAGGAGATCCTGCAGGCATTTGAGGATTACCAGAAGGGCAAATTTGGATACCTGAAGGATTGATGGCTAAAAATCGATTTGTACACTTTGGGAAGGACGATATTTATAACCAATTCTG
Organism: uncultured Bacteroidia bacterium; assembly: GCA_903854235.1. Lineage (GTDB taxonomy): Bacteria > Bacteroidota > Bacteroidia > Bacteroidales > Prolixibacteraceae > CAINVV01. Next base: position 2,793 of record CAINVV010000152.1, read on the forward strand.
GAATGATGACACTGGAAGATGAATTGAAAGGCCGTTTTCGGAACGAATACCACAAGGGATTGATCAACCTCACTTTTACCACCAAACAGTTGAGTTACGAGTTTTATCAATCCCTCAAAAAGCACGGTCTTACAGAACAGCAATACAACGTACTTAGAATCCTGCGGGGTTTCCGGGCCCAGGGATCTCTCACGATTGGATTTATCAAGGAGCGGATGCTCGATAAGGACTCAGATGTGAGCCGCATTGTGGACCGTCTGCTCGAAAAGGGATACCTTACCAGGATGGAGAATTCCGAAGACAGGCGACAGAAGCTGCTGAAAATTACGGAAATGGGTTTGCATCTGCTTGACAGTATGTTTGAGTGTGAAAAGACCGCCGACAAGTTGTTGGACAATCTCTCTGCTACCGAGATCGGAGAACTGAACAGGTTGTTGGATAAGATCAGGAGTAAATCGAAATAGCGGTCAATTCTAGTCTTTTGCAAAACGAATTTCTTCCAACAAATCACAATGAAAATCTCTTCAATCGAGTTTGTTTGGTAACTTTAGGCGGATTCGGTCTTTCCCCTAAATGGAAAGGAATTGAATCTGCATATACTTTTTAATTTAGAAAATATGGAATATATAAGATTGGGTAATACCGGCTTGAAGGTTTCCAGGATCTGCCTTGGAACCATGACCTATGGAAAACCGACAGAGCGTTGGCCCTGGGCATTGAATGAACAAGAGAGCCGTCCTTATCTCCAAAAGGCGCTCGAACTGGGGATCAATTTCTTCGATACAGCCGATATGTACTCCTACGGCACCAGCGAAGAGGTGGTCGGCTCTGCCCTGAAGGATTTTGCCAAAAGGGATGAGGTGGTGATCGCCACGAAAGTTTACCAACCGATGAGTGCGGACCCTAACGACGGAGGACTTTCCCGCAAACACATTTTTAGTTCAATTGATAACAGCCTGCGAAGGTTAAAAACAGATTATATAGATCTTTACCAGATTCACCGCTGGGATTACAACACGCCCATCGAAGAGACGATGGAAGCCCTTCATGACGTGGTGAAATCTGGAAAGGTGAGATACATCGGAGCCTCCTCCATGCACAGTTGGCAGCTAGCCAAGGCCTTGTATACCGCGGATCTCCACGGATGGACGCGCTTCGTCTCGATGCAGCCCCATTACAACCTGATCTACCGCGAGGAGGAAAGGGAGATGATTCCACTTTGCCTGGACCAGAAAATTGGCGTGATACCCTGGTCTCCGCTTGCACGGGGTCTGCTCACTGGAAACAGAACCAAAGAGCGCAACGAGACGCTGCGTTCAAAAACAGATGAATTCGGAAAGATTCTTTATCGCTCGGATTCAGACTTTTATATCGTCGAAAGAGTCTCAGAGGTGGCCTTGGAAAGAGGCGTTCCCGCAGCGCAGGTCGCCTTGGCCTGGATGTTGGCCAAACCGGGAATCACTGCTCCCATTATAGGGGCAAGTAAACCAGGACACCTCGAGGATGCGGTTGCGTCCCTAACCCTTAAATTGACACCGGATGAAATTTTGAGTCTTGAGGAGTTGTATGTCCCACATCCGGTGCTGGGTCATTCGTAAAGAATTTCCTATTCAACTTTGGACCAACGAACTTTGGTGGGTTCCTGACCAGATTTGACGCTAATTCGTAGACCCCTACTCCGAACCTTTATTTATATAAGAATGAATATAAATAAATAGATACATTTATATTATTGAATTTTTTGTGTTTACTTTGATTAGTGAAGTATTATAAATTAAAGCCTAATGCTTAATATTATGAGAGAATTAATACAAAAAACAACATTTCACTTTGGGTTAAAAACAGAAAGTACCAAAAATGGTAACAAATTGATAAAAGGCATTTTGGGTCTGTTGTTGGTATTTATGTTGCTTCAGGCAGGTCCTTCGATGTCACTGCCCAGTTATGCCAGGCAGACAGGTTTATCCTGTGCCGCCTGTCACTTTTCTTTCCCTGAACTCAACTCCTTTGGACGGCAGTTCAAGATGAATGGCTATGTTTTGACGGGAATGAATACCATCGATGCAAAGGAAGACAGTGACAGAACTACAAGACTGAAGCTCTTGAGTACTTTGCCTTTGTCGGTCATGGTGCAGACCTCCTTTACCCATATCTCCAAAGACGTAGAAGGGGTACAAAATAATTCCGTAGCGTTCCCTCAGCAACTCAGCGTGTTTTACGCCGGTCAGGTTACGCCGCACATAGGTACTTTTATCCAGATGACTTACGATGGTCAGAGCGTTGGAATGGACAATGCGGATATCAGGTACGCCAATCAGACAATGATGGGTTCCAAGAGCCTCGTTTACGGTGCAACACTGAACAACAATCCGGCAGTCCAGGATGTTTGGAATACCTCCCCTGCCTGGAGATTCCCATCCGCCAGTTCGGCGGCATCCATCAATCCGGCCAAGTCCACCATCATGGAAAACCTGGGGATGCAGGTCGCCGGATTGGGAGTCTATAGCCTTTACAACAATTTTCTTTTTACGGAACTGACGCTTTATCGATCGGCACAGCAAGGTGCGGCTAATCCTGCGACCACTTCCAGTACGATGGCCCTGAAAGGGGTTGCCCCATATTGGCGTGTTGCCGTGCAGCACAATTGGTCTTCCAACTATTTTGAGCTGGGTACATTCGGTATCGCTCCCAAATTTTACGCAGAGGGCATTTCAGGTTTGACAAACAAAATAACGGATGTTGGATTGGACTTTCAGTTTGAACGTCGTTTACCGATCGGAGCATTTTCCATGCATACTTCGCTGATCAATGAGACGGAGAACCGGGATGTGACTCCTGAACAGAGCGATAAATTGAACTTCAACTCCTTTAAAATAGATGGTAATCTGTATCTTAAAAATGGCTTGGGGGCTACCCTGGGCTATTTCAACACGACAGGTTCCGTTGATGAAAACGTGGGTAGTTTTAACAACAAACCAGACAGCAATGGATTCATTGCACAGCTGGAATACCTGCCCTGGTACAATACCAAATTTGCCCTGCAGTATGTAGCCTACAATAAATTTGATGGAAGCAACAGCAGCTACGACGGCAATGGCAGAAGTGCTGCAAACAACAATACCCTGTACCTTTTGGTATGGCTTAATTTTTAATTGAATAATTTAAAAAATGAAAAAAAATCTTTCGTCGTCTATTCTGATCCTGATCATCATTCTGTTCATGCATCCCCAGATGGTACTGGCAGGTTCCTGTCTCTCAGAAACTACAATAGGTTCGGGGCCTAAGGTTTCGCAACCGGATCCATCGGTGGAGATGCAGGATAAGGATCTTGGGATAGGACCCGTGAAGCATGTCGAATTGGGTCCCATCAATGCCAAAATGGTAGGAGAAGGGAAGACCATTTATGGCACCCAGTGCATTATTTGTCACGATCTCGATCAAAATAAACTGGGACCGGCCTTGAAAATGGTGACCAAAAGCCGCACCCCTGAATACATCATGAATATGCTGCTCAATCCTGCCCAAATGCAGAAAGAGAATGCAAATGTAAAGGCATTGCTGAAACAATACAATAACCTTCCAATGCCCGATCCTGCCCTGAATCAGGAAAAAGCACGATCGGTACTCGAATACCTTCGTTCGCTGGCCAAATAGAAGAAATCTGTTTTTGTGGATAGTCCATTGATGAATCATGCAAATGACTTGTCAATGGATTTTTTTTTGGTTCCGGGTCGTCTCCACCCGGCCAACTTCTTTTTCCCTTGCGAAGCCGGAACGGTTGTATCGGGTTGAAACAAAATTGGGAAACCATTTCTGGTTTACGCCGGAAAATTCAACAGAAAAAAACGAGTCTGAAATGAGAATCAAGCAAAATGGAGGATCTCTTTTCCCCCATTTTAGCCTTCCCTTACAGTCCACGTGAAACGCTGCCCGATCAAAGGTCAATCTCCCAAAGATAATTTGTCGGTGGACCTCATTCACAAAAAAATCAATACATTTAAAATCTTGATAAACAAGAATATTAATATGTTAAGAAATTGAATTTTAATTGAATATGAAACAACGAATTGCGTCTTCCGGAGTTTTGATCGTTATGTTATTCCTTTTATGCAGTTGGGGAGATAAGGGACATCAGAAAATAAACAGTTCAACGGCCCAGTTTTTCCCTGCGGGACTCGCCAATTACAAGGATTGGTCCGCACAATTGACGGAACATGGTTCTGATGCCGACAACCGGAAGAGATACGATCCTACGGAAGGAATCAAGCATTACATCGATATAGATGCCTATGCCGGATTTATGGACGATCACAAAATTGTAGAAGAAAAATCAGCTGCCTTTACCAAATACGGGAGGGAGTTCATGATGAAAAATGGTACCCTGCCGTGGGTAACCGATTCCACCTACAGCGCATTGGTTGCTCAGTTTAAGGCAAAAGAGTGGTCAAAAGCCGTCCTCACGGCCGCAGATCTAGGTCATTATGTTGGTGACGGACACATGCCGCTTCATATTACCAGCAATTTTGATGGAAAACTTACCGGCCAAAACGGGATACACAGCCGCTATGAATCCAAGATGATCAACCGCTACGTAGATTCCATCCGCGTCAATATTTCGGGCATTCATCAAGTTAACAATGTTAGGAGGTACATCTTCCAATACATTTACGACAATTACCAGTACAAGGATTCTCTGCTGATTGCGGATAAAGTGGCCTTTGAAAAAGCCGATCACCAATACAACGATCTTTATTACCAGTTACTGTGGAAGCTAACAAGGGGATTTACAGAAAAGATGATCGCTGATTCTTCCAAATCCCTCGCTGAACTGATTATCCAGGCATGGACAGAAGCGGGTAAACCCAACCTTCCAGCCGACTTTCCGGTCGAAAAGATCCTTGAGAAATGATCCGGTTATTCTTCGTATCCGGTATCCTTTCCCTTTAATACCGCAGGAATGCCCTCCTTCATCCATTTGGGTGTGGGTCCTCCTTTGAGAAAATGGTCAAAGAACTGACTCATCCGGATGGAAAGATCCTGTCTGTTGGGCCTTTTGGTGAGGTTGTGTTCCTCTCCGTTGTAGACAAGCAGCCAGGCCGGTTTGCCCAGTCTGCGCATGGCAGTAAAAAGCTCAATTCCCTGGTACCAGGGGACTGCTCCGTCGTTGTCGTTGCTCATGATCAGCAGGGGTGTGGTAATCCTGTCGGCAAAAAACAGCGGAGAGTTTTCAATGAAGAGATCCCGTTTGTCCCAGAGGGTTCCTCCAATGCGGCTTTGTCCGTGTTCGTATTGAAACTCCCTTACGACCCCGCTTTCCCACCGGATGCCACCATAGGCGGAGGTCATGTTGCTCACAGGAGCACCGGCCATGGCAGCCTTAAACATGCCGGTTTGGGTCACCATGAAAGCGGTTTGGTATCCTCCCCAGCTCTGACCCTGCAATCCCATGTTTTTGGCATCCACATACGGCCTTTTCAACAACTCGAGGGTGCCGCTCATGATCGAATTGTAGGCATCCTTGCCAGGATGGCCGGTAGAGTAGGTGATGTCGGGAACAAAAACCAAATATCCATTACTGTTGTAATATGGAAAGTTTACAGTCGACCTGGACGGATTGGGCACATAATGGGTATTCAACTTATCCGAATAGCGTTCGTAATAATAGATGATCATCGGGTATTTTCGGGTTGGGTCAAAATTTTCGGGTTTGTACAACAACCCTTTCATCTCCTTCCCTTCGAGGGTGGTCCACTTGATCTGCTCGACAGTTCCCCACCAGTACTCTTTTTGCTGGGGATTTGTCACCGACAATTTTTTTGGATGAGTAAAGTCTGCAGTGCTCTCCCAAAGGTCCGGATATTGCTGGTAGGATGACTTCTGCCAGATCAGTTGATCCGAATTTTTAGCTTTGACGGGAATGCCGAAATCAAAATCCTGCCGGATCATTTTGGTCAGCGAAGGTGATCCGTTGAGTTGGATGGAGGAAAAACCCTGTTTGCAGCTTTCCTCCTCGGCCACCTTTAACAAAAGCGGATCCGATGGGTTGATAAACAGTGCCTCCGGATCAAGATTCAGATAGCGGTAGACCGTTTTTTCGGATCTTCCGGTAACGGTCAGATTGACAGGTGCTTTTATTCCCCTGGGGTCAAATTTCCAGATGTCATATTGATCATAAATCAACAGTGATTCATCCTCTTTGGTCCAGCCAGCGATCCCATAAGGTCCCGGCAGGGAAGGAGTATCCTGCTTTTCATTGTAAAATGACACAGGTACCGAAGCGGTAAGTGACCTGTGCTGGAACTTGACAAGATCCATGCAATACCAGGCTTTCTCTGCTGCTTCATACCAATAGATGTATTTCCCGTCAGGAGAAATATCGGTTGTGAAGGATCGCTTGGAGAGGATCATTTTTTTGGCCCCTGTTTTGAGATCCATCAGATAGACATCCCGGTAACTGGCCTCTTCCCACGATGATAGGATCTCGTAGGGCTTTTCGGCAAAGCCGATGGCCACCTCTGCATTCCCCTTTCGGATGGTCTTGACCCTGGTGATCAGGGTATCTGCCAGTTGCACAAATCGTTTCTCTCCAATTCTGTAAACTGCCAGATAGCTTTGCTTCAGATCGTTCTCCAGTTCCTTCAGCTGCTGAGACTGCAGGCGGCCATCCTGCCAGTTCCACAGGTCTATTCTTGTCTTCTCCTCATCCAGCAAGGTGTCTTTTGGTTGAGGCAGTATTTTGGGTGCTGTCCCGAAATAGAGTTTCCCACCATCCTCGGAAAAACTCAGTTTCCCGTTTTCACTAACCTCCCAGTTTTTGGGCATCCCCGAGGTCAGGGTATCTGCGATCACAAGTGGGGAGGTTTGTTTTTCGGCCCAAAGATTCAGGTTGTATCTTTTGACCTTGGCTGTATCACATGTAAAGAGCCAGGCTGCCTGGTGTCCGGCATCATCCGTCAATATCTTTTTGGCCAGACCTTTACCTGAAAAAAGTTTTTTAGATTGCAGAATTCTGGTATCAAACAGCTGAACGGTCGTGGAGTCGGTGCTGTCTTTTTTCAGGGTGATGAAAGCGCACAAGGCACCATTCTTCGAGAAAGCAGCTTCCGTTACATTATCGAAGGTAAAGGTAGCCCTGGTAAGCGGGTTGGTAATCGTCAGCCTTGAGGCTTCTGTTTCACTGAAAGCCCCTTTTTTTGGTTTTTTCTCTTTCTCTTTTTTTTGCTCTGATTTTGATTTCAGGGAAGAACTGTCGGGTAGAGCCTTCATCTTAAGGGTGTCAGCCGATTCTCCCTTTGGCTTGACGGTCTCCCTGGGCACCTCTTGCAAATAGGCAATCCAGGCCCCCCCCTCTTTGGGTAGCTGGAAGGATTTTAAGCCAGGCACCTTCACCACGGAATCGGCTGCAAGTAACCAGATTCCCAGTGTATCTTTGGGGAGATCTTCCTTTTTTGTTTTTGCCAGCCTTAGTTTGTGCAGGATTTTCTCCGGCTGCTTGATCTTAAAGACCGCCAGATCGGAACTGCTGCTGAACACCGCCTCCTGTCCACGAGGCAGGGAATCGTGCTTCATCGATTGAAGATTCTGCAGATGCAACCAGCCATCCCCCTTTTGCGGGTTGATCTCATAGCTTACCCACTTGCCATTTGCCGAGAGTGCCGGTTTGGCCAGCTCCTTCCAGGAGTCATAAACAGCATGGGTTAGTACTTTTTTGTCGAGGGTTTGCGAGGTTGCTGCAACGGTTGCAGTCAAGGAAAACGCAAGAATAAGAAGCGCATTTTTAAGCATGATTCACAAGTTTCAAAAAGTTGCCTCAAGATAAGATAAAACCGGGAAATTCGGAAGACCGGAAATCTGGTACTGTCAGAAGGGAACTTTTTTTGCACGTTTTTGTGATATACATTTGACGATTGGTTTGCAAATCTGTAATTTGCGTTCAAAGAGTATAAATCATTGCATTTTTTATGAGGGTAGTTTTACAAAATAAGATGAGTGTGGAGGTTTGGAGTGATGTGATGTGCCCTTTCTGTTACATTGGGAAACGTCACTATGAAGCTGCGCTTGCGCAATTTGCCGAAAGCAGCAAGGTCGAGATTATCTGGCATAGCTTCCAATTGGACCCCAATATCACCAACCGGGTAGATAATCAGGAAAATGTATACGACTATCTGGCCAAACGCAAGGGGATCAGCTACGAAGAATCTGTCAAGATGCACGGTCGTGTGTTGCAAATGGCACAAGAAGCCGGTCTTGAATTTCATCTGGACAAGGCTTTGGTTGCCAACTCCTTCAACGCGCACAGGTTGATTCAGATGGCCAAAACGAAGGGTTTGGGTGATGAGGCAGAAGAGTTTTTGTTCAAAGCCTATTTTACAGAGGCAAAGGATTTGGGAGATCCGGTTGTTTTGGCAGAGATTGGCAGGGAGGTTGGTCTTTCTGACGCAGAGTTTTTGGAATCACAGGAGCACGACGACTATGCCTATTTGGTCAATCAGGATATGCAGGAGGCACAAAATCTAGGCATCCGGGGCGTCCCATTTTTTATTTTTGATGGCAAATATACCATCTCAGGGGCACAGCCGACTCAGATTTTCCTGGAAGCGCTAAAAAAATCCTTCCTGGAATGGCGAAAAATCGTCCCAGTTACCAAACTGAAAATTGCAAAAGGTATTATCTGAAAGTGGACACAAATTTACACCTGAATTGTTCGTCCTACATTTTGAATCCTTTTTGTAAAGTACTTTTCTGCATCCGGAATTTGTGCAGGACCCTTTTATATTCCTGAGTTTGATCAAAAAATATGATTTTAATCATCCTTTTATTCTCACCCGGAGATGACTATTATGTATTTTATGTTTGTAATTTTATAGCGATAATTTTGCTCACGGGTTGCCAAATTTTTCTGTCAATTTTGATTGATGTAGAGAAGGAAGTAGGATGTCGGGTGCACATTGTTTGTGTTATTTTCGCTGGTTTACCTTCCCCAAGAAGTATTTTCAGCAGCAAAAAGACAACAAAGTTTGACAGGAATTGAAGGATCAGTATAAAACAAGAAAGAATGTATAAAATATTAATAGTGGAAGACGATTCAATTTCCTATACTATACTCAAAAAGAACATTGAAAAAATAAGCAGTGAAATACTGCGTGCGGTGACGGGTGTAGAAGCCATTGAAATTTGCCGCAATCACCCAGATCTTGATTTGATTCTGATGGACCTAAGAATGCCTGTCATGAATGGTCAGGATGCCACCCGCCAAATACGCCTGTTCAACAAGGAGGTGATCATCATCGCACAAACCGCCCAGGTCTTGCTTGATGACAGAAAAATGACAGAAGAGGCAGGTTGCAATGATTATATCTCGAAACCCATCGATTATGTGTTGCTCCACGAACTGATCAAAAAGCACTGCAACTAAAAGAGATTTTTGCTCAGCCAGCTTTTGTTATCCAATTACCAGGAACTGGTTTGTATGTGTAGTCTTTTCGTATTTAAGACCACACCCAATTTTGCCATGTCTGGCCTCAGGAGTACTCAAGTGTCGCAAAACTTGCAAAGCAAACAGCTGAAATCCGGAATACATGAAGCTGTTTTACACGCACTATTACCATTCGATGTTATCACCTTCGAATATCAGCATTCCCTCCGGTAATTACAGGGGCTCTGACAGCCTGCTCTACAACGCGAAGGATTACAACCATTATTTCGGGTGGTCCATGTGGGATAATTTCAGGACCGAATTCCCCTTGCTGACCATCACCGAACCTGAAGTGATGAACGACATCTGCCGATCGCTCTGTGATCTGTACCGGGAGGGAAAGGTGCAGATGGGAACGCGGACGGAGCCTTTTCCTACCGCCCGGACAGAGCATTCCATCGTGGTGCTGCTCGATTGTCTTGCCAAAGGGATCAACCGTTTTGACGTAGCGTCGGTCTATCCCCTCCTGGTCCGGGAAACGGAGGCCAATCCCTGGACTACTCCCGACAAGAAGCTCGAATCGGCTTACGATTGCTGGGCGATGAGCCGGATTGCATCCCTGTCGAACAAAACGGAGGATGCAGACAGATTCATGGCCAAAGCAGCCGGCTAACGGGAAGGATGGCGCGATAAATTTCTGGTTATGAACGAAAAATCAGACATCATGCACGGAGACGGGCTGTATGAAGGCACCCTCTGGCAATACCGCTGGTTTGTTCCGTTTGATATGAAAGGGGTAATGGAGATGATGGGCGGCAAGGAGGCATTCACCGGTCAGCTGGAGCAATTCTTTGACAACAATCTCTACAACCATGGCAATGAGCCGGATGTGCATGTCCCCTTCCTTTTCAACCTTACTGACAAACCATGGCTTTCCCAAAAGATGGTGAACCAGATTTTAACGAAGGAGATCACCCAGAATTACGGTACCCACGTCAAATGGAAAGTCCCCTACATGGGCAGAATTTATAAGGCTGATCCGGTGGGATATATGCCGGAAATGGATGATGATGTCGGTACGATGTCGGCCTGGTACGTGCTTGCTTCGATGGGAATCTACCCCCTCTGCGTGGGAGAGCCGGTGTACACACTGACAGCTCCGGTTTTCCCGTCGGTGACCTTTCAGTTGCCCGGGAAGAAATCCTTCCGGATCCTTGCCAGCAACCTTACGGAGGAAAATTTTTACATCCGGCAGGCTTTCCTGAACGGGAAAGAACTAACCCGTTCGTGGATCACCCACGAGGAAATCGTGAAGGGCGGCACACTGGAGCTGATCCTGGGCAGTACGCCCTCGAAAACCTGGGGAACCACCGGACAGTACATGCCCGGCATCTGAACGGTGGCAGCCATGGAAGGATCTCTTCAAGTCAGTGGCAACTGTTAAGCGGAATAGTGCGCCAGTTATGTGACCTTTGGATGATGGCTTCCCGCTGCTTTTCAACGTAATCTTTTAATTCAGATTATCTTCCGTCAATTGTTTGCATCATAATTTTGTTTTTTATTACAAATAAGTAAGTATATTCCCTAGCAGATCCGAAGAACTCTGGCAGCTAACTCAGAAACGGCTTACTTTGCTGATGATGGGTCTGTCGTGTAAAATTTATTAATATCCATGTGCTCCTTTAAAAGCACCAATTGAAGCATTAATAATGGTAGCAACTAGACCTATCATGTTTAGTATAAGCCCAGTTGTTGCCTGCCCCTGATTTTCACTTTTTTGCCCTCTAACTGATTGCACAAGTCCAATAATTGAAATTGGTGCTCCAATCAATGGTATTATCCAACCTAAAAGTGAAATTATTCCTAATACTAAACCTGCTGATGCTGCTCCGTTTTTTGTTGAATCACTCATTTTTTTTATTTTTTTAGTATAAATTAAAAAATTATCATCATTTAAATTTAACCATATTCTGACAATTACTTGTTGCAATAAAGCAGAATACTAATGAGCAATGGTTGGGTATATAACATTATTCTTTTTGCAGAGATCATTAAGTTTAGCCTGCCAATCTCGAATTATTTTTCGCGCCTTGTCAAGTTTTTCATTTGCTTGAGCTACACTTTGATAATCTTGCTTAATTATAGCATCAACTAAAAGGACAAATGCAGAACTCTGAATATTTACTGCTTCAATATAGGTTTCATGAAGTATTCGTACATCTTCGGTTTTAATTTTAGAAGTTATGGATTCAAGATTTTTTCTAAACTCGCCATAAATAGGGATAACCTTGTCTCTTAAAGTCATAAGAGTAGTTGCATCGTCTTTATAATTAGTCCCCGTAACGGATCCATAGGCTTTCATTGCCTCTGTTTCCTGCTTGGCCACAGAAGGCATTTCGTTGTTTATATAATTCAAGAGATCCTCCTGAACAGGATTTGTACAAGAAACAAGAATTAATACAAAAAAAGTGATAAGAATCTGTCGGTTAATTGATTTA
>CAINVV010000153.1 GCA_903854235.1 uncultured Bacteroidia bacterium
AGGTGATTTTTTGGGAGGTATTCCGGCCACATAGGCTCCGGCACGAACCAGCGTTTCGATCTTTTTCAGCAATTCAGGCGTCATGGTTTCGATCTGTGGCAAAACCAGCAGTTGGTAACTCCCGCCATTCGGGAAGATGATTTTATGATCCTTTACCGAAGCCTTCGCGAGCATTCCGGGAGCACAACCATCGAAATTGTAACCTTTCCGGTCGGGTAGGGTGTCGTTGCCTTCCAGTGCGGAGAGGGGCGGCCGAAAGACGTGGGGAGCTCCTTCGGGAGTAAGGTAGAGGATATCTGCCACATTTTTTCCTTGTTGCAAAAGATAGGAGCATCGGGCAATGTAGGTGTGGTAAGCCTTGGCCATGGGCCACCAGGTCTGATTCCGGTCCCAGTGCACGCCATAGGGGCCCATGGTCATGCCTGGTTTCAATTTTTCATCAAGGGGTTGATGGGCAAAGGTGTGGTAGAAAAATTTATTGATGCCTGTGGCAAAGGCCCAATCGCCCTGGTCTTTGATTGCATCGGGATAAAGCTTCCATCCTTCCGATTTTTCAGCCGTAAAAGCCTCGGCCTGTACAACAGGTTTGCCTTGCACATGGGCGATGGAAGTGGCTTCGATACAGCTGAACGAGGTATTGTAGCCGTAATTTTTGCTCCAGAACTCACACATTGGCACATCTGCAACGGCTCCCAGTTCAAGATCTGCAGCAGGGTTCATGTCATAGGGTTCGACCGAGAGCCGCAAGCCGCTTCGCTGGCCCAGTGCCTTGAAATGTTCGGCGTGATTCTCGACCACAAGTTCCTGTGCGGTTTTGCGAACATCCCAAAGGAATCGTTCACTGATTTCACGAGATCCTACAATGGACCCGTTGTAGGTTGGAAGAAAGGGAAGCAGATCGTATTTTCGTCTTTTTTGAAACTCCTGACGGAAATTGGCGGTCCAGTTTTGTGCCCCCATCTCCCAGCTATCGATGTGAATCATCTTCCAGCCACCTGTCGTAGTGCGATTCAGGGCTCCTGTTTTTTTGAGCAATTTACCCACGAAAGCCTCATAATGCAGGTTGAAGGCAGTTGTATCCATTTTATCACATTCGAAACCTAGTCCGGGTTGGGGAGCCGGCCTTGTAACGGCTCCATTGTTGCGGACTCCCAGACGCTCGATGGTCCAGTTCCCGGCGGGAACCTCCCATTCCAGGGTGCCGTCTTCCTTCATAAAACGGCTGATATCTAAAATACTGTCTTTTTGGATGATCGATTCCTTTGCCGTTTCAGGATAGATCAAAGGAGTTGGGAGAAAAGATTTTACCCCTTTTACGGAGGAGAAGGGTGCCCGGTAGTAGAGGGCCTTTTCATCCACCTCCGGGATTTTTGCCGATGGAGTGGGTGTCCGAAAAGCCAGCACGGTTACGTCCTGGTAGTAGGCTTCCCATTTTTTCCTAAGAGAATCCGTCAGGGCACCGTATCCAAAATAGGGTTTCTTCGGTTTGGGAGTGGCCAATCTGGCGTTGAAATGCATGGGTCCATGGAGGAGCGTATCGGCTGCCACCAGATGTTGCATAGAATGTTTCGGGTCGACCCAGGGACCGCCGCTTCCGGCCCAACCTGGTCCCGATCCCAGGGTTAATGTAATCCCCAGCCTTTCTGCCTCTCTAACGGAATATTTGAATAGCTCCTGCCATTCGTCACTCAGAAAAGTGATGGGGCCTCTGGGAATGCCCACATTGACTTCCAGAAAAATGACGCTGCCAATTCCTGCCTCTTTCATTGCCTCCAGATCTTTTGTCATTCCCTCCCGGGAGAGGTTTCCATCCATAAAATACCAATAGACTCCTGGACGGGTCGAGTCTGGTGGAGTGACAAATCCCTGACGCAATTTGATCTTTTTGTCCGATGCGGCATTCTGGGGTATATTCTTTGCTTGAATGTTGGTAAACATCAACAGCAAGAAAAACAAAAAGAGAATAAATTTTTGTTTTGAATCAGCAGTCATAGGGTAGTAGTTTGAACAGTAGAAAAAATGGATCGGTGCTAATATCTCATAAATGATAAAGTTAGGAAGAAATTGTTTGCTTATTTGAACCAATAATTTCCTGGATAAAAAATATTTCCGTACAAATATCTGGGTTCGCCTGATAGGATGTTTGCCAATTGATCAGATTAATTTCCGTGAAGAGCTCTAGTTTTTTTCGTTGGAGAAGGAGTAGGGAAAATCTTCCACATGAATTCCACGCTGTTTGTTCGGTGTAGCCCCCATTTTGAAATTTATAATGGTCCCTTTCATCAATTCGCTATGGCTGAGGAAATTTTTGGTATAGGGCTTTCCATTGATACTCATCTCCTGGATATATCTGTTTTCTGCAGAGTTTTCCGGGGCATTCAGGATCACTTTTTTCCCGTTCTCAAGATTCAGTGTAATTTTTTTAAAGAGGGGAGCGCCGAGAACGTACTGGTCTGATCCCGGACAGACGTCATAAAATCCGAGCGCACTGAAGATGTACCATGCGGAAGTTTGACCGTTGTCTTCATCTCCGCAATAACCATCCGGAGCCGGTGTATACATCCGGTTCATCGTTTCACGAACCCAGTACTGGGCTTTCCAGGGTTCACCGGCATAGTTGTAAAGATAGATCATATGCTGGATGGGCTGATTGCCGTGCGCATAATTCCCCATGTTGGCAATCTGCATTTCGCGGATTTCGTGTATGACAGACCCATAATAGGAGGCATCAAAGATGGGTGGAACTACGAATACCGAGTCGAGCATTTTGGCAAATTCTTTTCTTCCTCCCATCAGGTCGGCTAGACCTTGGATATCGTGAAATACGCACCAGGTATAGTGCCAGCTATTTCCTTCCGTGAAGGCATCCCCCCATTTAAACGGGTTGAAAGGTCTCTGAAAGCGACCGTCCTCATTTTTCCCGCGCATCAGCTTGGTCTCCTTGTCGAAGAGATTCCGGTAGTTTTGACTTCTTTTGGCAAAGAGATCCAACTCTTGCTGAGGTCTCTTCAGTACTTTAGCCAGCTGTAGGATGGTCCAGTCGTCGTAAGCATATTCTAGGGTGCGGGCAGCACTCTCGTTGATCTTCACGTCGTACGGAATGTAACCAAGCCGGTTGTAATAATCAACGCCCAAACGGCCTACGGAGCTCAAGGGGCCTTCGTGTTCACTGTTTTTAAGGACAGCGTCATACAATTTACCAATATCATAACCGCGAGCCCCCTTCAGATAGGCATCTGCAATGATGGAAGCAGAATTGGAACCTACCATGCAATCACGATGACCCGGACTTGCCCACTCGGGCAGCCAACCGCTTTCGTTGAAAGTATTTACCATGCCTTCCTGTATTTTTGCATTCAGGGAGGGATGAAGCAGGTTGAAAAGTGGAAATACGGCCCGGAAGGTATCCCAGTAGCCGTTGTCCGTAAACAGGTATCCTGGCAGGATCTTGCCCTCGTAGGGACTGTAATGCATCACTTTCCCGGAAGCACCGAACTCATAAAATTTCCTTGGAAAGAGCATGGTTCGGTAAAGGCAGGAATAGAAAGTTTTCAGTTGATCGGTGGTTCCTCCCTCCACTTCGACGGAAGAGAGTCCCTTGTTCCAGATCTCTTTTCCCTTCTGACAGACCTGGTCGAAGCTGTCTTTTCCCAGCTCCTTCAGGTTGATTTCGGCTTGTTCGATGCTGATAAAAGAAGAAGCTACACGCGCATGAACCACCTCTCCCCTTTTGGTTTCAAAACGCAGGGACGCAGTGACGTGCGCGGCACTTAATTCGCTTTCACCCTTGACCTGCATTGTATCGCTCCACAGCTCACCTTCTGCAAAGGGCTTGTCGAGTTGGACAACGAAGAAGTTCTTAAAATTGGGGGCGACACCTCCACTGTTTCTGGTGGAATATCCCTCAATTTTGTTCTCCCCCGGGATGATTTTGAGGAAGGATCCCTTGTCAAAAGCATCGACCAGGAGATAGGAATTTTTATTTTCAGGAAACGTAAATCTTAGTATGGCAGCACGTTCAGTTGGAGTTATTTCGGCAGTAACGTCGTAGTCGGCCAGGTAAACGCTGTAGTAATAGGGTTTTGCGGTCTCGGCCTTGTGTGAAAACCAGCTGGCACGTTTTTCTCCGTTTATCTTTAGCTGGCCGGTCATGGCGAAAAGGGAAAACTGCCCATAATCGTTGATCCAGGGACTGGGTTGATGCGTTTGTTTGATTCCCTGAATTTTATTGGAGCGGTAGGAGTATACCCATCCGTCTCCCATTTTGGCAGTCTGCGGAGTCCAGAAATTCATTCCCCAGGGAAGTGCGATGGCCGGATAGGTATTCCCGTTTGAGAGGGAATAGTTGGAGTCGCTTCCCATCAGTGGATTGACCAGATCGGCAAGCGGGATGACTGGTTTCTGTGCGAAAAGTGATGAGGTAGCCAGTACCAGAAAGAGAGAAACAAAAACGATATTTTTCATAGCTGCTGGACGTGGATGGGATTTCGGTTTCAAAATATGGTAAAATGACGCTGATCATCCACCTTCTTCATTTTCATAACGAAGGAGAGAAACAAATATAGTTTCAATTTTTAGGAAATACAGGCAATTTAATCAAATGAAGAGCGTTATCTAAACAACAAATCCCGTTTTTGACGGGATTTGTTGTGAAATTTGTGTAGTTGACGCTGAATTTCAAGATGAAAATTACGCCTCCAGCAAGGCAGCATATTCATCGGCAGAAAGAAGCCTATCCAATTCAGATCCATCTTTTGGCGTGATTTTGATCAGCCACCCTTTTCCATACGGATCGGAGTTGACCAATTCCGGGTGGTCTTCCAACAATGGGTTGATTTCCAATACCTCACCAGACACTGGCATAAAAAGGTCTGAAACAGTTTTGACAGCTTCGATCGTGCCAAAAATTTCTTCAATTTCCAGGGATTCTCCGCCTGTCTCAATCTCAAGAAAAACGATGTCCCCAAGTTCTCCCTGCGCGAAATCTGTGATCCCAACGAAAGCGATATCTCCCTCAACACGAATCCATTCGTGTTCTTTGGTGTATTTTAAAGCCGATGGAATGTTCATGGTTCTATTTTATTTTTATGTTTTTCAAAATTAAGATAAAAATGATTGTAAGAAGCTGATTTTAATCAAAATTATTTGATTAAAATTGAAGTAGAAATGCGGATTATGCCGAAAGTGTGTCGAAGGATTGGTTTTTGCAGAGCCAGGAGCCGCGCATTCTCATTGACAGGGCAAACCCAAAATCAAACAGCAACTGACAGGTTAAAATTGGTCTGAAGCTGGTTCAAAAAATTTACCGAAAATGTTTATAGCAGAGATTCGCTCCTTGAGTGAAATAAATCATGTCGCAGAAAAGTTTATCGAAGCTCATCCAGCCGACAGGCTTTTTGCCTTTTATGGAAAGATGGGTTCCGGAAAGACCACTTTTATCAAGGCCCTTTGCGATACTTTACAGGTCATCGATTATGTCACCTCCCCGACTTTTGCCCTGATTAATGTGTATGAGACCGAGCAATCGAGGGAGATCTACCATTTTGATTTTTACAGGATCAAAAGTTTGGAGGAGCTCTATGATCTGGGATATGAAGAGTATTTTTTCAGCGATGAATATTGTTTTGTAGAGTGGCCTGAGTTGGTAGAATCACTGCTCCCGCCCCAAATGGTGAAGGTAACAATTACCGAAACCTCCAACGGCAGCAGAATCATCGAATCTAATTAAACTGATCATGAACAATCGAAAAGAGGAGAATGTTTCTGTTTGGACCAAAGAGAAACTTATTCCGAAAGAGGAGCTTTACAAACCAGGTAAGCGAAATATTAAACTGAGTATTGGTTTGCCTGACAAGGGCAATGTGGTGGAATATCGTGTGCCCCTGACTCCCCAATCGGTTGAAGTACTTGTTTCACAGGGCCACAACGTTTATGTTCAGAAGGGAGCGGGAAAAGAGGCCAATTATTCGGACAGGGCCTATGCTGAATCGGGCGCCGTGATCTGTCAGGATGCGGCTGAGGTTTTCCAGTGTGACATAGTGCTGAAAATGTCTCCCTATACCTGTGACGAAACGGACATGATGAAGGGCAATCAGTTGCTCTTTTCACCTGTCTACCTTTCCCTGATGACCAGTGAGTTTGTCAGAAAGCTGATGCGAAAAAAAGTCACTGCCATTGCATTCGAATACCTGAAAGATGAACATGGAGCCTCTCCTTTGGTCCAGATCAGCAGCGAAATTCTTGGGAACATCTCGATGGTAATAGCCAGCGAATTGCTTAGCTCTATTCACGGGAAAGGGGTGATCCTGGGCGAGGTAACGGGTGTGGCGCCCTCGGAGGTGGTCATTCTCGGTTCAGGAACGGTGGCCGAGCAGGCTGCCAGGACCGCCATGTCGATGGGTGCGGTAGTGAGGGTGTTTGACGATTCGATCTACAAGCTGATGAATCTGAAAGCCAGGCTTGGGCAACACATTTCAACCTCTGTCTTCCATCCGAAAGCTTTGCGAAAAGCTTTGAAAACTGCTGAGGTGGTTTTAGGAGCGATGCCAATGAATGAAGTCCCCAACGTCATTGTTCCAGAGGATATGGTAGAGGGAATGAAGGAAAATTCCGTCATCATCGATCTCAACATCATTCAGGGAGGTTGTTTTGAGACCTCCCGGATTACAACGCTGAAAAATCCAACCTATAAGATGCACGGGGTAATCCATTGTTGTGTTCCCAACCTCGAATCAAGGGTGGCACGAACCGCTTCTATCGCAGCCAGCAACATTTTCACGCCGATTCTGCTTGGTATTGGACAATCCGGTGGAGTTAACGAATACATCAAGGGGAACAGGGGGTTTTGTGAGGGTGTTTACCTGTTAAACGGTATCCTCACGAACAGGGATATTGCCAAAACGCTCAACATTTCAGATACGGACATCAATTTGCTGCTGGGGGCATTTTGAGCGCGAACCCGCTACCTCAAAAAAGCAGCTATAATCTTATTCCTCTGCCAAAATCATCATAGAAATAGGGTGCAAGCGGACCTTGCCGGTCTTTACATGCCCCATGCCGTGGGGTTGAAGTTCCCCGTTTTGCGCCACGATCAACCATCTTTTATCAGGAATGTCATATTCTACCGAGTAGTTGTTTCCGTTAAACAGGAGCAGGATGGAACTCCAGGAGTCCCCGTTGGCATGATTCTTCAATTCGTAGGCTATGACACCAGGAATGTATTTTTGAAAGAAGGAGAGTTTCTCCCTCACCATTTGGCTGTCTGACATTCTGAAGGCAGGATGCTGCCGGCGAAGTTCAATGCAATTTTTGGTGAATTGAAATAAATTGGCATATTCAGCTTTCCGGCTCCAGTCGAGGAGATTAACCTCATCTGGTGAACGGTAGGAGTCGTGATGTCCTCCTTTTGTGCGATGCATTTCAACCCCGGCATGCAGAAAGGGAATCCCCTGTGAGGTTAGAAGAATGCCCAACGCTAAACGGGTCATCCGTTCAATCTCCTCCATTGTAGCCTCCGGACAAGAGTACTGAAGCTTGTCGAACAGGGTATAGTTGTCGTGACAAGAGACATAATTGACACATTGTGACGGACTATTGGCCCAAGGTTGGCGCGACGAGTCTACATAATCATAGAAGATCTGGGGGTGATGGATGGCACCGGCGATGGAGAACTTGATCTTTTCCTCTCGTAGTGTCAATCCACTGATAAAACCATGGCTGTATCGGTTAAAAGGGGATCCCTTGAGTCCGTCGCGCATATCGTCGCAAAAAGAAGCTATTCTGTCAAGTTTTGGGGTATTAAGCTTCGTAGCCCGCAGATTTTCAGGCAGTGGTGATTCGGCAGCAATCCATCCTTCGCCATATATAAAAATGTTTGGATCGATCAGATCGAGCCGGTTGCGTATCAGGTTCATGGTTTCAAGGTCGAGGATACCCATCAGGTCGAACCTGAAACCATCGAAGTGGTACTCTTCTGCCCACCAGGCAACGGAATCAACAATGAATTTCCTGACCATGGCCCGTTCAGAGGCCATTTCATTTCCGCAGCCACTGGCATCAGACAGCGTTCCGTCGGCTCTTTGCCGGTAGTAATATCCGGGCACAAACTGGTTGAACCACGAATCAAAAATCAGTCCCGAATGGTTGTAAACCACATCCATGATTACCCCAAAGCCCTGTTCGTGGAGGGCCTGAACCACCATTTTGAGCTCACGGGTCCTGGTATATCCGTCGTATGGATTGGTCGCATACCATCCCTCCGGCGTATTGAAGTTGAGCGGATCATAGCCCCAATTGTATTGTGGTGCGGATTTGGTTTCATCCACGGTATAGAAATCGGCAACGGGCAACAGATGGACATGTGTTATTCCCAACTCCTTCAAGTGGTCAATTCCCGTGGGTAAACCTTCCGGGGAGGTAGTCCCGGTCTCAGTGAACCCAAGATATTTGCCCTTGTGAAGGATTCCTGAATCGGGTGAAATGGAGAAATCCCGCACATGTACTTCATAGAGGACCATGTCTGTTGGCTGGGTGATGGAACAGCGACTGTCGCTTTTCCAATTTTCAGGATTGGTCAGTTTTCTGTTGAGGATCATGCCCCTGTTCCCATTCACTCCGGTGGCAATGGCTCCAATATCGGGGCATTCATTTAACCAGCCGGTTTTGTCGCGAACTTGAAAAGTATAGAGTGAATTTACATGATCTCCGTCCAGGATAGCAACCCAGGTGCCTGAAACCGATTGCTCGAGTTTGACCACCTGGTCCGGTCCAGAGGCCTCCGCTGTTTTGTAGAGTCGAAATAATACCTCCTGAGCCGTTGGAGCCCATACCCTGATTGCCAGTCTATCGGATGTCCAGGTCACTCCGAGGTCACCACCATCGTATACGGGCAGATCAGAGAAATCGTTGTCTTTGAAGGTCCAGTCTCTCATCCTTAAATCAGCTTTATTCTAATGGTCTGGCTAACAAATTTTTTTCCAGAGACCTCGCGGATCTCCGCACTTACTCTGCAGGCCCTTCTCAAAGCTGGTACCCGATCGTAAAACTGACCCAGTTCAATCTGGAAAGTGGCCTCATAGCCTGGTTCCAGCCACATGGGAAAATCATCGACTCCTCCAAAAGAGTTGATCCGGAATTTGCGTTCGCTGCTCCATCGCTTAAATACTAGCCTTGGTGCCTGCAGATCGACTGGACGAATGCCATAGTTCCTGAGCGACATGGTTACATTTTCAGGTCTTCTGGGTCTGTCGCCCTTGATGAGAATCTGGGCCTTTCTTCTGCTTACACGCTCTTTAAACGTCAGTTTTCTTCCTTTGGTGGGAGAGGTGCGCACTCTTTTTATCAGACTGATCAATCCCCAGCTGCCCAACGAAAAAAATATGATAACGCCTATCCACAAGAGATAGGGATTCATATTGGCAATAAGATGGGAGAAAAAATCGTCTTTGATGAGCATGCAAGTTGTGTCAATGGACCCGATGCAAAAGAAAAGAATTCTGCCAACATTTTAAAATAAAAAAACCATGATCGACTGGTTTCTTTATTTGGGAGGTTTGGCTGACGATTATTGGTCGTCACCGGTGGCGAGAAACTGTTTCAAAATGAGATAACCCGATTTACTGATTTTGAGTTTGGCTCCCTGTTTGGTTAGCAAAACCCACGATTCTTTCCCGTATTGCTGAATCTCTGCCAATTGAGCGGCATTGACCATACAAGACCTGTGAATTCGAAGAAATTTATTCGGGTCGAGATGGGTCTCAAAAAACTTCATGGTTTTTTGTTTCAGGAAATGTCCCTCCTTGCAATAGATCATCACAAAATCATCCTCCGATTCCAGGTAATCAATGGTATCTACAGGGATGATCCTTATTTTGGTCCCTGACTTTACGACGATCCTGGTAAGCAATCCACTTGTTTCGTCGTGGGCCTGACTCAGATTTTCCAAATCCTCCCGCTGACCAGCGCCGGACTGGATTCTTTTCAGCGCTTTTTCGACAGCTGCTTGAACTCTTTCAAGCGGATAGGGTTTTAACAGGTAATCGACTGCGTTGGCCTCGAAGGCCCGGATGGCAAACTCTTCATAAGCAGTGGAGAAGATGATGACAGGGGGCTCATTCAACAACTCCAGCATCTCAAACCCGGTTATCTTTGGCATCTGAATATCGAGAAATACCAGATCGGGTTTCAGTTCCTGAATGGCCAGGACTCCTTCAAAACCATTGCTGCACTCCCCGGAAACTTCGAGTCGGGAATCTTTGGCCAGATAACTTTTCAGAAGATCTCTGGCAAGTGATTCATCATCGATGATTAAAACTTTAATTTTTCCCATCGTTCAAACTATTGTATTCCTTTTAATATGGTTGATTGTTTTTCGCAGGGCAGATGGATGATCACCTCAAAGACTCCGCCTTCCTCTTTTACCTGCAATAAATTGTTGCTGTTGTAAACCAACCTCAACCGTTCCTGCACATTTTTCAATCCGATTCCCTCTCCCTTGACAGGTGCGGCCTCCCGGTCAAAATTGTTTTTAACTGTGAGTAGGATATGCTCCCCCTCTCTCCGGGCAGTAAGGGAGACCTCAACCTGCTCGGAGGCTTCATAAACTCCGTATTTAACGGCATTCTCAAAAAGAGGTTGCAGCAACAGGGTTGGGATCTGACATTTTAGACATTCAGGGTCTGCCTGAAAGGAATAGACCATTTTATCGCCGAACCGTATCTTCTCAATCTGGAGGTAGAGGCGAGTGTGGTTGAGCTCCTCCTCCAGGGACACCATTTCGTTGTGCTGTTTTCGCAACGAATAGCGCATAAAGTCGGAAAGGGCGATCACCATCTCGTGTGCCTTTTCAGGATTAGAAAGAGTAAGTGATGCAATTGAGTTTAGGCTATTAAACAGAAAGTGTGGGTTGATCTGCGACTTTAGCGCTCGAAGTACTGCCTCCCTAAGCTCTTGCTTCAGCTCTTTCTCCCGCTCGGTTTTTTCCCGGTTCCTGCGATAGAAGATGTTGAGGTAAAAAATTACGGCCGTCAGGATGTAGAAGATGAAGCCGATGAAAATGCGGTTGGGATGCTGATTCTCCAGGTAGATCAAGTATTTTGAAACCGGGATGGCAGTCCTGGCAATAAAAGAGGCACTGTAAACCCAAACCAGAGACAGAACAATGGCGGAGGCAAGATGGGTGGAGAGCAACTGGGCAAAAGATTTCTCCTCAATACTGTTGTACCTTACCACAAACCAGATGGCCATTCCGAAGGCCCCCAGAAGAAAACCAAACAAGATTCCGTCCAGCAACGAAATCCCCCAAGGGAGGATTTCGAAATAGAGGTTAAAACTTGCCTGAAACATTCCCAGCAGCAGTGGGACGATCCAGTAAAAGAGGAGTGAGTATTTGGTAACCAGCCCTTTTTGTTCCATTTTCCGTTATGGCATCGAGGTGATTTCACCACCGCCAAAGATCGCAACTCCTTTGACAACGACTACTTTTGACTGATCCACTCTCGAAATGACCGAGTTGCCCCTTTTATCCTCAAAACCGCCAAAGATGGAAACCACTTCCGTTTTCACGTTCCAGTTTTCCGGGACAATTATTTTCGTTCCCCCGAAGATGGTGGCAATGTCTATGACACAACCGTCTACAGGTTTGCAATAGAGTAGGTTGATCTTGGAGCCTCCGAAAATGGAGGTGATCTTGCCTCCCTTGAACTGTTCGGAGACCAGTGACATGTTGCGTCCTCCAAAAAGAGCAGTCTCGTCCAGTACATCATTTTTATCCATCATTCCGTCGAAATGAAAGTTAGGGGTTTTGCGCCATTGAAAGATGAAAATGAGTCCTACAGCGACCAAGATGGCTGGCCAGAAATTGTGAAAGAAGTGATCAGGTATGTCAAAAATCCGTGGCAGTAAAAAATAGCCTCCTATGGCAATTAAAATAAGTCCTGCAGAGCCGGATTTGCGTGACAGGTTAAAAATACCTACTACAATTAACAGCATAGGCCAGCTGATCAGTACGTGTGAAAGGTCGTAGGAGAGGAAATCCAAATTTTCAAGGATCAGCAATCCGCCAATTGCGACAAACAAAATTCCCAGAAATACCCTTGAATCAGAACCGTGGCGGTGTTTTCTTCCTCTGGTGAAGATTTGGTCATTGGGGTCATTCACTATATTCATAATTTTTAGTTTAAGGTGAGACAAATTTTAAATATGACCCAAATGTAGCCTCCCCATAAGAAAACGGAAAGCACAAATCGGCCAACAACGGCAATTTGTCGGTGAATGGCGATTGGAAGCGGCTAACTCCTGCCGGAATGGGTAATCATTCGCATTAATTCGGCATTGAACCGGCCGGCCTTCTGCAATTTTTCCAGAGAGAGGTGAATCCGGTATCTCCAATAGTGCTGGGCAACTGCTGGGATGTTGATCCTTTCGGCCTCGAAATCTTCGCGTCTGAGCTCATCGTCCATCGCCAGAAGATCCTGAATCGGAAAGATGGTCCACATGGCAGGTGACCAGAAATGCTGCTGCAAAATATCCTTGGCCAGCCAGGCTTCCATGGTTTTGTTGAAGATGGCATGATTTCCCATAATGGTTCTGAAGAACCGTTCGCTTTTGACGGCATCTTCCTCCCACCATCCCCGAAGAGTCGAAGTATCGTGTGTGGAAGTGGTGCTGACAGAAAGATAGGGTGCATCAGAAGGATGAAGGAATTCTATTTTGGGATCTTTGGGCATCCGCTGAACCTCCAGACTTAAGATCCCTAGATCCTTCATCACACCGGGGACACATCCTGGAATCATACCCAGATCTTCCCCGCAAACCAGCATATCGGAGGCCTGCAGGATGGCAGGAAGCTTTTTGAGGGCCTGTGCCTTCCAAAATTCATCGTGCCTGTGGTAAAAAAAATCGATATAGAGTTCATCCAACAGATACTTGGTGTGATCACTGAGGTTCATGTAGGAATTGGTGTCGTGAAAGGCTATTCTTGGATGGAAATGAGAGGGGTGGACCGGATCCCGAACAAAGAGAACTTCACTGATCAGTTCACAGAGACCGTCCCTGATCCTGCTCTCCCTTCCGCTGAGTTCCTCCTCCTTTTTGGTCGAATCAAAATGATCCCAAACCTGTTTTTGGGTCGAAAAATCTGGTTTAAGGTTGAATTTACCTGGTTCATATTCTGATAGATAGTTGTTCTTTACCTCCTCCGCCAATTCTCCAAAGAGGCTCCAAAGGAAATAATCCCGGATATAGGGTTTGGTGAATCGTTCCTCGTTGAAGTTGATTCCCCTGTCGATGATCTCATCCCTGGAATAGGGCAGGGCAGGATTAAAATGCCCCATCGTGCCATACACCTGCGTGGCAGGAATTTCCCAAATGCGGAAGAAGCCAACGATGTGGTCGATCCGGAAAGCATCGAAATATTGTGCCATTTGCTTCAGTCTGTTTTTCCACCACTGGTAACCATCCAGGGCCATCACCTCCCAGTTGTAGGTTGGAAATCCCCAGTTCTGACCTTGATCAGCAAAGTCATCTGGCGGAGCTCCCGCCTGCTGCGAAAGATTGAACAGTTCGGGTTGTGTCCAGGCTTCCACGCTGTTTGGACTGATTCCTATCGGGATATCGCCTTTCAGAACGATCCGGTTGTTTCGCGCATAAGCGACGGCTTCGCTCATTTGTTTGTGAGCGTGGTACTGGATGAAATAGTGAACTGCTATATCGGGATAGGCTTTTTGGTCTGGTGAGGTTAATTGCAGAATCTCCTCTTTGTTGTAAATGTAGTAGGATTTCCAATTTCTGAAATCGGCAGTCTTGTTTTGATCCCTCAGGTAACAGAAGGCGGCATACGGGACCAACCACTCCTGATTTTGATGAAAAAACTCCAAAAAAGCCGGATTCTGAATAAATGACTCCATCTGTTGATCAAAAATCAGTTTGAAAAATTTGGACTTGACTTTGTGAACCTCTTCATAATGGACCAACTCCTGGGAATTGAATCCGGAGAGTGTTTTGAGAAATCCAACCATTAAACTCTCGTCATCGAGAACGCCGATCTTGGTTACATTGATGAAGACAGGGTGGAGCGCCATCACCGAAATGGACTTGTAGGGATAAGAATCTACCCAACTGTGCGTCGAAACAGTCTCGTTCAATGGAAGAAGCTGGATCAGTTTGAGACCGCATTTCATAGACCAATCCACCAATCTCAGCAGATCTGAGAATTCTCCTATGCCACCGCTGTGCTCACTTCGGAGCGAGAAGAGCGGTACTGCAACTCCTGCTCCTTTCCATTGGCCGCTGTTCTGCCTGAATTTTTCATCCGTGTGAATCTTCAGCGAAATTTCTGCCTCACAAACAAAATCCCGCATCATCCTATTTCCGCCCAGTTCCCATTCAATGACTCTTTTATTTGTGGTATCGTAAATCACATATTTGTAATGAAGCGGGAAGCTTAATTTGGAGACGTCCAGCTCAACTTGCCACAAAGGTGACTGGCTGTCATCCATCACGACAGCATCTGCTTCTTTCCAGGCACCAAGTTCGTCATCGGCACCAAGGATGGCAAATTTGTAATTTGGATCAATAACCGGCGTGTGAAGCTGCAAGCGCAGCGTCTTTTTTATGGCCTTTTTTGATCTGGAAGTGGAGGCAGAAGTACGTTTCAGAAAAACTTCTTGAAATGCAGAGGAATAAAGTGCATTGTCGGGGTCTGATCCAGATCTCCAGAAATCGCGTAGCCGGAGTTCCTCCAGATTCTCTTTTCCACCAGAAAATTTCCTTTTTGGACCCCATTCCCAAATGAAATTTCCCTGTTCTGTTTGTATAAGATACTTGTATTCAAATATATCTGTTTCTGTCTCCAACATAGTTTGCCATTCCCCTGGAAATTGATTTTTAAGTGGTATGGCTTTTTTCGGATCCCATAGACCAAATTGTGGAGTTGATCCTGAAATGAAAAGTGTCTCTCCCCAGGCCGTCTGATAATCGATTTTAAAAGATATTTTCATTTTTCTGCTCTCCTAATTCAGGTTAATGTTATTTCACTACCCTCAAATTTACAAATCTGTTGTGTAAAAATGATGATTTCAAAAGTAAATATTCTACTTAAGAACCCTTTGTCCTGTTTCTGCGTATGAATTATTGTTAGTTACAAGAAAAGAAACGATTGCATTCGAAATATGAATACCAATTTCACTACGTCTCCTCTGCCCAAACTGATCCGGTCGATTGCCCTTCCATCCAGTATTGGGATGATATTTAACACACTCTTCAATGTCGTGGACACCTATTATGGCGGATTGGTTTCCACCACCGCCCTTGCTGCCTTGTCGCTCTCCTTTCCGATCTTTTTCATCATCCTATCCATTGGGATGGGAATGGGTACTGGAGCTACTGCACTGATCTCCTCTTCGCTGGGCGCAGGCCACAAGAAAAGTGCAGGGATCTATGCGGCCCAGGCAATTACACTTGCTCTTTTTAACGCATTACTGCTGACGGTTGTTGGCATATTACTTGCACCACATCTGCTGAAACTTCTCGGAGCAAAGGATGAATACCTTGGTATTGCGGTTGCATACATGAATATTATTCTGTCCGGAACACTTTTCTTCTTGCTCAATAGTACCCTAAATGCCACACTTACTTCCAGGGGAGATACCAAAACCTACCGTAATTTTTTGACTGCCGGGTTCATGCTCAATGTTGTGATGGACCCCTGGTTTATGTACGGCGGGCTTGGTGTGCCTGCGATGGGAGTCGGAGGAATCGGATTCTCAACGGTCATCATCCAGATTCTGGGCACTTTCTATCTGATTCACCGTTTACGAAAGCAGAAAATTATGGAGGGAATCGGATGGAAAGAGTGGATTCCCAAGCAAAAGTATTTTCTGGAACTTTTCAAGCAGGGATTCCCGGCGAGTCTGAACATGCTGACTGTTGCCATCGGTATTTTTGTCATCACCTATTTTGCAGGCAAATTTGGCAAAGAAGCGGTTGCTGCTTATGGAATTGCTACGCGTATCGAACAGCTTGCCTTGCTGCCTACAGTCGGGTTAAACATCGCTGCCCTGACCATTGCAGCACAAAACATGGGTGCCGGACTTCCCCGCAGGGTTTATGATTCGTGGAAATTAAACATTGTTTACGGGCTGCTGATCATTTCTGTAGGAATTGTCAGCGTGATGCTCTTCTCAGGCTTCCTTATGAAGATTTTCACCAACGATCCAATAGTAATTCAAATTGGGAAAGAGTACCTCGGTGTGGCGACCCTCTTCTTTTTTGCCTACATTTTTCTCAACATCTCAGTATCCACTCTACAGGGAATCAAAAAACCGCTTTATGCCATTTTCGTTGGAACGTATCGACAGTTTCTATTGCCATTTCCACTTTTTCTGCTCCTCTCTGTGCATCTGGGTTGGGGCACCAGGGGAATCTGGTGGGGGATTTTTTTCGCCAACTGGAGCGCGGCGATTTTCACTTTTTACTATACACGGCGCAAATTGAAAAATATCCAAGCAGACGAAGCAAGTGAACTAAAGTGACTAGAGTGAGCTAAAGTTGGAATTCTGGAAGTACTTTAGGCATTTTAGTTCACTTTAGTCACTTTAGCGCACTTCTACTTCTTGTTGTTATCTTTCAGTGAAACAGTCCTGTTAAAGACCAGTTTTTCTGTCGTCGAATCAGGATCAACATTGAAATATCCCAATCGTTCGAACTGGTAATTGGTCAATGGGATGGCGTTGGCAACAAAAGGTTCAATCAAGCAATCACCAATTACTTTCAGTGAGTCAGGATTTAGAAATTCCAGAAAATCTTTTTCTTTGTTTCCGTCCGGATCGGGATCCGTAAACAGTCGGTCGTATTGTCGTACTTCGCAGGCAAGTGCTCCTGATGAGGCGACCCAATGTAGGGTTGCCTTTACCTTTCTGCCATCCGGCGCATTCCCGCCTTTGGTTTCGGGGTCGTAGGTACAGTGCAGCTCAGTGATATTTCCGGCGGCATCCTTAATTACATCGTTGCAACGGATAAAATAGGCATAACGCAACCTGACCTCCTTGCCAGGAGCCAATCTGTAGAATTTATTGGTGGGCTCTTCCATAAAATCCTCCCGTTCAATGTAGATAACTTTCGAGAAGGGAACTTTGCGTTTCCCCATCGATTCATCTTCAGGATTGTTGATTGCATCTACCTCCTCGACCTTGTCATCAGGAAAGTTGGTGAGGATTATTTTGAGCGGATCAGTCACACACATCACGCGTTGAGCCCTTTTGTTCAGATCTTCCCGGATGCAGAATTCCAGCAGGGCCACGTCAGTTACTCCATCCACCTTCGTAATTCCTACCAATTCAGCAAAATTTCGGACGGATTCGGGTGTATAACCACGTCGGCGCAAACCGCAAATAGTTGGCATTCTGGGGTCGTCCCAATCTTTGACATAGCCCTCTTTTACCAATTGGAGCAGTTTACGTTTACTCATCACTGTTGAGGTGATGTTCAAACGTGAAAACTCTATTTGCCTTGGACGGTAATCAGAATCTTGTAGTTCATCTACAAACCAATCGTAGAGCGGTCTGTGGACTTCGAACTCGAGGGTACATATGGAATGGGTGATCCCTTCCCAATAGTCAGACTGCCCGTGGGCATAGTCGTACATCGGATAAATGCACCACTTGTCACCGGTTCTATGATGAGGCTGTTTCAGAATGCGATACATCAATGGGTCACGCATGTGCATATTGGGAGAAGCCATGTCTATTTTGGCTCTGAGCACACAAGCTCCTTCGTTGTACTTACCCTCTTTCATATCAGCGAAGATACGGAGGTTCTCTTCCGGAGAACTGTTGCGGGTTGGACTATCGGTTCCAGGCCGGGTCGGTGTACCGCGCTGTTCACTGATTAACTCCTGATTTTGGAAATCAATGTAAGCCTTGCCTCTTTTGATCAGTTCGACGGCAAAATCGTAAAGTTGATCGAAATAGTCTGAGGCATAATAAAGCCGTTCTTCCCAATCGAAGCCCAGCCATTTTACATCTTCCATGATGGAGTCAACGTATTCGGTCTCTTCTTTTGCTGGGTTGGTATCGTCGAATCGGAGGTTTGTTTTTCCGCCGAATAATTTAGCCGTACCAAAATTCAAGCAGATTGATTTTGCGTGTCCAATGTGCAAATAACCATTGGGTTCTGGAGGGAACCTGGTATGAACTCTTTTGTCATTCTTGCCTGCTGCCAAATCTTCGACGATCTGTTGCTGGATGAAATTCTTCGGAACGATCGGATCCATGGTCAATATTTTACTGTTTTATTTTTCTTTATTGTTAAGATGCCTGAAGCAATTAAAAAGCTTAAATGGCAACAGAACCTCTTTAAGTCGGACAAATGTGTCTAATGCTTGTAGTTCCTGTTTTAGGGTAAATTAGGCACACTTTGCAAAGGTAGTAAGAGTTGTTTATTGGGGAAGAAAAAAATGTAGTTAAAAATGAGTTAAATTTGGCAGCATTAAAAGGGAGTGGTTATGGGATTGATCGAGCTGGAAGGGATGGAGTTTTATGCCTATCACGGCTATTTCAAAAGTGAAAGAATTGTGGGAAATCGTTTTGAGGTGAATATTTCCATTGAAACAGACTGTGAGAAAGCGGCAAAGAGCGACCATCTTTCGGATGCCCTGAATTACGAAGGCATTTATAGACTGGTAAAGGAGGAGATGCATCAGCGATCTCACCTACTGGAACATGTCGCCGGTCGCATTCTTGACAAGATTCACCTCTTATTTCCTCAGGTAGGCAAGGTGACTGTGAAAATTTCCAAAGTGCGCCCACCGATGGGAGGTCATATCAAGGCTGTTAGTGTGACTTTGGAACGATAGGAGCTATTTTTGTGGCTCAGCTATTCTCTCCTAAGAAATTTCCCTATATTTGCACCCTGTAAACGGTCGGTTGGCCGAGTGGTTAGGCAGCGGTCTGCAAAACCGTGTACGGCGGTTCGAATCCGCCATCGACCTCAGTGTATTGTCGTAGTAAAATCGCCTGAAAAGTCAATGCATTGAATTTCAGGCGATTTTCTTTTTGTACTTACAAACAATGGGCCATGTTTAATTTCCTAAAGGCAAGTACGCCATCCAGTCAGGCGAAGAAAATCGACCCTACCAGCAAAGCCGAGTATATCAACATTCCAATACAGCTCTTGTCAGGATTTCTGGAGGACTCCCGATCCTCCATCAGGAATATCTATTACTACTCCCTCTATGCTGCTTTTATCAAAATCGCAATTGGATCCACCAAAGAACGGTACCGAGAGGCATGTCAATGGCTGAATTTTCAGGAATTGGACCGGGAAGAAAATCTACAGCGAGGAAAGATTTTATACGATAGGTTTAAGCAGGCACCCATGACTGGTATCGAACGAAATCTTTATTCAGAATACAATCGACCGGAGAAATCGGATTTTGAAAAGGCTTGTTTCCTGGCATACCATGCCATGAAGTCGATCGTGGGGAATAAAAATTTTCAGAAGGCCGACAACAAACTCTTGTGGGCCAGAATGGATGGACAAGTAAAAACCATTCGCGATATTACAGAACTATCTGAACCAGTCCGTTTTTTTACCCAGGAGTACCAGACACTGAAAATTAAAAGGGAACTTCAGGAAAACTGGGGTTTGGTTTATTATGCACAACAAACAAGAGGATTTTATGTATCCTTTAGACTGGATTTGAAAGCTTTGATCGTGGAAGCCATGAAGCGAAAGAGAAAATCCGTAGAGAAACAGCGACTCAACAAACTGAGGAGCCTGGAAACCGAAGTTTCATCAGAATTGAATAAGAAACCAAGGGTCTCAAAAACAGAGCAATAGAATAAAGGGAAGGCCGTCTGAATTCGAGAAAATCAATAATTACTTATGTTGGAGATATCATAGTCAT
>CAINVV010000154.1 GCA_903854235.1 uncultured Bacteroidia bacterium
CCACCCAATGGTGCAGATCGTTGATCGTCCGATTGTCTGCACTTTTTAATCAAATAACATTGCGGGAGTAGCTCAGTTGATAGAGCATTAGCCTTCCAAGCTGAGGGTCGCGGGTTTGAGTCCCGTCTCCCGCTCTGATTTTGCCGATGTAGCTCAGGGGTAGAGTACTTCCTTGGTAAGGAAGGGGTCACGAGTTCAATTCTCGTCATCGGCTCAAAATGGACCATCATCCTATTAACTTTCCAACTTTTGTAAACCGAAATATTCCGAAGATGAAAAAATCCCTCGTTATTTTTTCTCTGCTTTTGGTGGTTGTCTTCCTTTTTACCCAATGCAAGAGTAGTGAGTGTACCTACAAGCCAAAGGCAGCAAAACATACAAATGTTTGGTTGAAACGCTGATTCTTGGTTGCTGCAGAGGTTCTTTCCCTCTTTGATTAGAAAAATTGCAAGCCAATATTTGACGACCTTCCCCCCTTGTATTGATTTTTTATTTACTTTGCCACTGCTATTACTGAAATTCCCGGGATGAAAAAGAGTCTTCTTGTTTTATCGTTGTTGATGCTGGTCGCTGCACTCTTTGTCCAATGCAAAAGTTGCGGATGCACTTACCAACCCAAGAAGGCTAAACACTCAACTGTTTGGCAAAAACGTTGATTTCATTTCCTACCTCTCTTTTACGTTAACAATTTGTAAAAAGAGCCCCTCTTCGAACCCTGATTGGTTAAGATAATGAATTTATATCATTACCTTTGCTTCGCTTTTCTACAAAAAGTATTTTGTACTTCTATAATTCTCAAAACGAATAGATTATGTCTAAGATTAAAGTTGGTATTAACGGTTTCGGTCGAATTGGCCGTCTGGTTTTCCGTGCTGCTGTTGAAAAAAACGATGTGGAAATTGTTGGAATCAACGACCTCATCGACGTTAACTACATGGCTTACATGCTGAAATACGACTCCACACACGGTCGTTTCAAAGGTACTGTTTCTGTTGAAGATGGCTTCCTGGTAGTAAACGGTAATAAAATCCGTGTCACTTCAGAAAGAAATCCAGCCGATTTGAAATGGGACGCGATTGGTGCCGAGTATGTTGTTGAATCAACAGGTCTTTTCCTGGACAAAGAAAAATGTCAGGCTCACCTCAATGCAGGTGCAAAAAAAGTAATCATGTCAGCCCCTTCCAAAGATGATACGCCGATGTTTGTCATGGGTGTGAACCACGGAAAATATACGACAGACATGAATTTTGTCTCCAACGCTTCCTGTACTACCAATTGCCTTGCTCCAATTGTTAAAGTTCTGAACGATAACTTTGGAATCATCGAAGGCTTGATGACTACAGTTCATGCAACAACCGCTACACAGAAGACGGTTGACAGCCCTTCCACCAAAGACTGGAGAGGTGGCCGTGGTGCAGCTCAGAACATCATTCCATCTTCTACTGGCGCAGCCAAGGCAGTTGGCAAAGTTATTCCTGAAATGAATGGAAAACTGACGGGTATGGCCTTCCGTGTTCCTACACCGGACGTTTCGGTTGTTGACTTGACTTGCCGTTTGGAAAAAGCAGCTCCTTACAAAGCCATCTGCGCAGCCATGAAAGCCGCGTCAGAAGGTGAACTGAAAGGAATCCTGGGCTATACGGAAGATGACGTAGTTTCTACCGATTTCGTCACAGATCCCCGCACTTCCATTTTTGATGCCGGCGCAGGTATCGGACTGAACGATAATTTCGTCAAAGTAGTTTCCTGGTACGACAACGAGTGGGGTTATTCCAACAAGGTTGTTGACCTGATCTCTCATATGTATTCAGTTGACCACAAGTAACTGAAACAATAAATATTTTAAAGGCTCCCTTATCGGGAGCTTTTTTTTGCGTCAAATCTTTGAGAAAACTGAAATTCATGTGATTGGTTGAATCTTCCATCCATCCGTTTGCATGGCAATGAGTAAGAATAAGACCAAAATCACCCATTTTGCCGTAAATTGATTCTGACCTGTTTGGAGAATAAATAATATTATTTCAAGAAGCATTTTTAAAACTATTGTTAGCTTTACGGTGATCAATACTCCAAGCAATCAATATCAAGGCCAACTTCATTTTGAAAATATTCAAATTTATCTGGTTTTCACGAATCCTGTGTATATTGCTATTGCTGCTCGGGCTGGCAAGTTGGTCACAAGCCCAAGAGGTAAAGGAAGTAAAGATCACCCGGACTTTTGACCGGGCACCTCTGGTTGACTGTCTGAAATACCTGGAAGAAACCTGCCACCTCAATTTTTTCTACAAAACGGAATGGATCAAATCAGAGGTGGTTTCAGCCGTCTTCAAAAATAGTCCACCCGCAGAGGTTTTGTCCCAGATGTTCAAGGACAAGGAGATTAAGTACCAGTTTTTTCAGCCTGATATGGTTTTTGTATTTCCGCGCAGCGAAGCGACCCATACGTTTTCAGGGGCAGGAGAGAGCCAGCTTCTGGTCATCGGGGATCCGCTCAGTCAGCAGCTGCAAAAACGGGCCAAACTACGAGGCAGGGTTTTTGATGGGAAAACGGGCGATCCCCTCGCGGGAGCCGTGGTCTACAACCTGGAATCCAAGACCGGAGTAGCCACGGATTCAAAAGGGAAGTACACCATCGAAATGCCAACGGGAGAGATGAACCTGAGGGTCTCTTTCATGAATTTTGAAAACAGGAATGCGAAAATACAGCTCATCCAGGATGGAGAGGCCGACTTTGAGATTTTCGAAAAATCGCGTACCATCGAAGAGGTGACGATTCTGGGGGAGAGCAGAAAGGCTTCCAAATCCCAGATGAGTATGATAAAAATGAGTGCACTGACCATCAGTGAACTTCCGGTTCTGATGGGAGAGGCCGACCTGATGAAAAGCATGGTGATGATGCCCGGTGTTCAGAGCGTGGGGGAAATGTCCTCCGGATTTAACGTACGGGGAGGAAATACCGATCAGAACCTGGTTCTGGTGGATGGCGCACCGCTTTTCAATACCACCCACCTTTTCGGCTTCTTTTCCATGATTAACCAGGATGCGGTGGCCGATGTCACCCTTTTCAAGGGAGGAATTCCAGCCTCTTACGGAGAACGAGCCTCCTCGGTGATGGACGTACAGCTCAAAAGTGGCAACAGCAAATACCTGAGCGTAAACGGGGGCATTGGCTTGATCAACAGTCGATTGTCGGTGGAAGGACCGCTGGGGAAGAAGAAAAAAAGCACATTTTTTGTCGGAGGGAGGAGTACTTATTCGGATTGGATGCTTCAGCAGACCAAAAATCCGACTTTTATGAACAGTGTGGCCCATTTCTACGACCTGAATGGAACCGGAAACTTCGAAGTGGATGCCAAAAACCACCTGAAGCTGACCGTGTATACCAGCTCGGATGTCTTTAACCTCAACACTAGTTCCCTCTACCAATATGCCAACACCCTTGGTTCGCTGAACTGGAAATCGAACCTGACGGAAAAATTAATATCAAATCTGACCCTGGCCTATTCACGCTACAATTTGACTGTGGATCAGAAAGATCCGGTACTGCCAAAGGATGACTACACTTTGAAATCCGGGATTCAATATGGTAGCCTCAAATACAACCTTGCGATCTATCCAAACGAAAAACATCACATCAATGCAGGGGTGCAGGCGATAGGCTATAAAATCGACCCAGGTAAAATCGTGCCTACCCAGACCGTCTCCAATGTGGTCGAATCTTCGATGCGACAGGATCAAGCCGCAGAGTTGGCAATTTTTGCCGATGACGATTTTGACCTTACGCCAAAGCTGGCCCTGAACATTGGTTTTCGGTATACCTCTTATGCCAATTATGGTCCGGGTACCGTTTATGATTATGCTGCAGGAGTGTCAAAAAGTAGCAATTTGATCCTCGATTCAACCAGTTTTAAATCGGGAAGTGTCATCAAAAGCTACCAGGGTGCAGAACCAAGAATTGCCTTGAAATACAATCTTCAGAAGGGTGGGTCACTTCGGTTAAACTACCAGCGTACCCACCAATTTGTAAGTCAGATATCCAACACGGCCGTCATTTCACCTGCCGATTACTGGAAATCTGCAGATTCCTATATGGCTCCGCTCATCAACGACCAGGTTGCACTGGGTTATTTCAGGAATCCGGCTGAAGGACAAATTGAATTCTCCGCGGAAGCCTATTATAAAAAGCTTCAAAATTTGCTGGAATACAAGAATGGTGCGCAGTTACTGATGAATCCTCACCTGGAAACTGATTTTGTACAGGCTCAGGGATATTCTTACGGTTTGGAACTGATGGCCAAAAAGAGCACAGGAAGGTTGAACGGATGGATCAGCTATACCTACTCCAGAACTTTCCAAAAAGCAGATGGACCCTATGCCGAGGAAAAAATCAACCACGGGACCTTCTATCCCTCCATTTATGACAAGCCGCACGATCTTTCTGTAGTGGCCAACTACAAAGTGAGCCGGCGCTGGCGTTTCTCCGGAAATTTTGTCTTTTCCTCCGGAAGGCCCATTACTCTTCCGGAGCAGAAGTATCTGTACGGAGGAAATCAAATCGTCGTTTATTCGGATCGGAATTCCTACCGGATGCCTCCTTATCACCGGATGGATCTGGCAGTGACTTTGGATGAAAATCTTCGGAAGAAGCGGTCGTGGAAAGGTAGCTGGACTTTCTCTGTCTACAATGCCTATGGCCGCAAGAATCCCTATTCCGTTTTCTACCGCAAGGATGCCTCCCTGCAGAGCACGGATGTCAACAAATTGCAGTACTCAATCTATAAAATGTCTATCATTGGCGTTCCGGTACCCTCCATTACCTATAATTTTAAATTCTGATGTTAAAATTGGTTTGCATAGTGGTGTTGGCGATCTTCCTCTCTTCCTGCGAAGAGGTATACCATCCTGCCATCAAAAAAGCAGGAGGCGAACTGGTTGTTGAGGCACTGATCACCAATGACAGTACCCGGAATTTCGTTCACCTGTCCAGAACGACAGGCTTTTATACAGTAAGTTCATCCGGAATTGTTACCGGTGCAGTGGTGAAGCTGGTCGATGCAAATGGGAACATCCTCCCGGGTATTGAATCCACCTCCGGAATGTTCGGGTTCAAAAAGACCCCCCAGGTTGGTCAGCGTTACAAGTTGCAGATATTGACAGATGGCGACCTCTATGAATCGGAAACCGTCACCATGCCCCAGATCCCCTCTGTTGACAATTTCTATTCAGCCAGGGTCGACAAGAAAGAGTACGTCACCAACGCCTCCGGTGTGCCGGTTGCAACCACCGTAACAGGACAGGAGCTCTACCTGGATGCACCGGTAACTGCTGACTGTTCCAATTACCGATTCGATTTCAGGGCCGTTATGGAGTGGGTGTACGTCGTTCCGAATACGCCTATGGCCCCCACGGTCTTTGGATGGCAATCGCTTTACGACAATAACACATACAACCTGGCGGGCCCCAAAAAATTCAGTCAGGCGGGGAAAATAGAAAAACAACTGCTGATGATGCTGCCTTACGATACCTCCGGTTCGATCCAGGCTGGTGCCAGTGTGGCCGGATGGATCTTTCTGTTGCGTCAATACGGAACCACGCAGGGATCTTACAATTATCACGAAATGCTTAACAGTCAGCTGACTGCCCAGGGAAGTCTTTTTGATCCGGTCCAGACCCAGATCTACGGCAACATCATCTGCAAGACAGATTCCTCCAAAATTGCCTACGGATATTTTGATTTGAACTCCACCAGGCAATACCGGTACTATATCAATTTTTCAACCACCGATCCAACGATTGGCGTATCCATCAGAGAAATTACTAATTATCAGGATATTCCGGATAATGGCAAACTGGTGAATCAGCATCCTGGTTGGTGGCAATAGACGGGAGCCGGTTGTTAGAGCAGTTTG
Organism: uncultured Bacteroidia bacterium; assembly: GCA_903854235.1. Lineage (GTDB taxonomy): Bacteria > Bacteroidota > Bacteroidia > Bacteroidales > Prolixibacteraceae > CAINVV01. The sequence goes on from CAINVV010000154.1 coordinate 5,910, forward strand.
AAGGTAGGTTAAAAGAAAATAGACACTGTGAAGATAAATTTGATCACTTGGTTGATGCTCCTGGTGGCGCTTTCGGGAAAAGCGCAGGGAAAGGAGTGTTTTGGCCTGTTTACAGACCGCGATCTCTATACGAGCGGAGAAACCATTCTGCTAAAAGCTTTTACCCCTTCCTCCGTGCAAGGGGGAATTCTCACGATCGACCTTTTCAACGCAAAAGGGGAGATGATTACCACTGTTCCCTTGCAAATAACAGATCATCAGGCCGATGGTTTCATCAACCTGAACGACACACTGAGTTCCGGAAGCTATCTGTTGAGGGTGTTTTCACAAACCAGTGTCACCCAAACCGTCAGGGAGTTGTACATTCTTAACAGGTTTACGGGCGTCAGTGAGAATGGACCGTCATTCCGTCCAGATGGTGCAGTTGAAGGTCCTGATTTCGTTTCTACGGAAATCTCGATGGCGGGGATCGAAAAAAATTACCAAAGAAGAGGGAAGGGGCATTTGAGTATCCATCTTCCAGCCAGCTTGGTCGCTCAGGCGGAAGGGCCTCTTTGTCTGTATGTGGCTCAGACTGTGCCGGAATACCATGCGCAAACCCTTGTGTTAAATCACAAACCGAAATTTACGGTGAATGCCGGGAACGAAGGAATTATTCTATCCGGCACGGTGACGGACCCCGTGACCGCGAAGCCTTTCAAGAATGGGGTGATCACGCTGGCCGTTCCCGACTCAATCCCACGATTCAACTATTATACCACTGGGGCCAATGGGAGATTCTATTTTCAACTGAAGGACTATCACGGAAGGATATCCCTGGTGTTGCAGGGATATGATGCGTTGAGCAACCGACCACTGAAGATCACCCTTGACAGGAAAGAGAACCTTCTTCCTGCCTTGCCTCCTTTTAGAAACGGAATCTTTCCTCCGGAATTGAGAAAAATGGCAGCGAAGAATGTAGAGGCATTTAATTTTGGCAGAATTTTTAAACAGCAACAGATTACCGTTCAAATGGCGCCAATATCCAGAACGGATGCCTATCCGTTTTATGGAGTACCGGAACGGGTGATCTATCCAAAATTGTTTGTAGACCTCAACAACTTCGAAGAGATTTCGAGAGAGCTTTTGCAAGGAATTAAATTTAGGGACAACAATCATCTACCGACCTTTCAGATATTGAATGCGCAGCGAAACAGCTATTTTACGGAACAACCCCTCGTCTTGCTAAACGGGGTACCCGTGCGGAATATGAACGACATCAAGGATTTGGGCTCCAGGGAGATCGACCGGATTGAAACGAGCCAGTATGAAAGATATTTTGGGAATCTGCGTTTTAGTGGTGTCGTAGCCATCTATGCGCCAAAATTTGATTACGAAGGACTGAAAGAGTCAGACGACCTGATGAAACTCACCCTGGACGCAGTACAGCCGCGTGCAATCTTCAATCCGGCTCCGGAAGATCAGGCCGTGGAGCCTGATCTGCGGATGTTATTGCTTTGGAAACCCTCCGTGAACCCTGAACCAACGATCGGCGTGGATTTTCAGACCTCCGATATGAGGGGTAAATTCAAAGTGTTTATTGGGGGTAAGCGAAAAGATGGCAAGCTTTTTTTCAACGAACAATTTTTTGAGGTGAAATAAGATGAAGCGAAAAATCTGGTTGTTGGTTGTGTTATTGGGATTCCTGACGGTCTCACGGGTGGCGGCCCAGGAGGAGTTGCCCGGAGTGTGGAATGCACCTAAAATTAAGGGTATCCGCTTTTTACCGGATGCAACCTATCAAGGGAATCCATTTTTAAATGATGTTTTTACAGCGGGGGAGATCAACCTGATGGATGGAACAAAAATCGTGGATGTTCAACTTAAATACAACAACTACAGGGATGAGCTGATCTATTACAACGCGGATATTACGACCCAGATCCTGGTGGATAAAATCAGTGTCAGCAGTTTTTCCCTTGCAGATGAAAGGGGAGACAAACATTTTTACATCAAACAAACCGTTACCGGCTATATGCCTGGCGAGCGCTATCTGGAAGTGCTGAGTGAAGGGGATGTTGTACTACTGGTTCACAGGAAGGTGCTTTTGCTGACTTGTCCTGTTTATGGGGATCCTGGTAAGGAAAAGAGCATGTCATACCAGGAAGCTTTCAATTATTACCTCTACAATTCGAGGAAAGGCTTTGAACTGATCAAACCCGGAAAAAATTCGCTCCTCTCTAAACTGGACAATTCGGATCAGCAGCTTCTGCTCAGAAAAATACTTCGCAAAAACGACCTAAAGATAACAGATGAAGTAAGTTTTTTAAAGGCCTGGAATCTGGTGAAGTCAAATAAAATGGTCATTCATTATTAGCGAGCCCTTACCTCTATGACAATGGACGGCAGTTGTCGGTACTTAATCCTTGTGTCTCACAATTCCAAGATCCCTGACTTCAAAGTTGCTGTTGTATTCAACTACCGTGAAGTTGTCGTTGGCATAGCCGCCAAAGTCAGAAATCTTTTTAAAATGATAGGAGGTATTCAGCAAACCCGTATCGCTCTCGAGTTGAATGTTGTGGGCAGGATTTCCCTTTTTCTGAATGGACTTCAGGAAGAAAGTGGCAATGTCGTACCCCTGAAAAGCAAACTGTGTGGGCTCGGTGCCAAACTCCGTCTTGAAATTATCCATAAAAAGGGATACCGCGGGAAGCGTGTAGTTGACAAAATAGTTGGATAGGAACCGAAGGTTTACATTGTGCAGATTCTCTGTCTCAATGCTCTGCAAACGGGTAAATTCCTGAATTCCAATGAGGATTAGAGGATATTTTTTTGACAGGAGCGTAAGACGGTTCATCGCAATGCTGACGTCGACCTCATTGAGATCTGCCATGACCAGAATATTGGGCTTTTCCGTCTGGAGCTGGGGTTCCAGTTCATCTATTCCCTTCTCCCATAAATTGTAGGTATGGACCAATCCTTTCGCATTTTCCTTGCTGGCCTTACTTCTTTCGAGATGTTCCCGGATCTGACGGGTCTCCTGGCTGCTATTTCCGCCCTCCAGAAAAATGATTTTCTCCTTTGGAAACTCTTTCTGAATGTAATCGGCAGTTGCCTCCAACCTTATTTTTTTGAGTGGATTGACCTGAAAATACCAGGGGTTGGTTTTGGTGTATTTGTCGTCTGCCGAGAGGGGAGAGACCATGGGGATTCTGTTCTTGGCACTTAAATCGGAAACCAAGTGCTGCACTTCCGGATAGACGGGGCCAATGATCAGGTCCAGATCCAGAAATTCGGGTTTTTTGATCAGCGATTCAACATTTGAGCTGCTCTTCTCCGTGTCATAAACAAATAATTTGACATTCACTCCTTTTTTGGACAACTGGTCGACGGCCATCAGGACCCCCTGGTAAAAGGAAAGGAAGCTCAGGGTCTTGGCCGTGGGCTTTAAACTGTCAGTAACTGCAGCGGAAATTGGAAGATAAAGTCCTATGTTGAGGGTTTGGCCAGGATTCGAAACCTTCGGCGGTGCGGGAGTTTCCTTCTGTGGGAGTTCCTTGACGGGTTGCACTACAGCAGCAGACTCCCCCTTTGATTTGATCGGAATCAGCAGGGTTTTGCCGGCCTTTAATCCCTCCTTCAAATCCGGATTGAACTTGAGTAACTCCTCCTCGTCGACCCCGTACCTGAGTTTGAGCTGGTAGAAATTGTCCCCGCTGACGGTTTGGTATTGAATGAATTTGCGCTCATCTACCTTGGCCGATTGTGGTTTCTGGTAGGTGTGATCAGGAATTTTCAGGACCATCCCTTTCTGGATGACCCCCGTAATGTTCTTGTTGGCGGCCAGTACCTCTTCCTGCGAACAGTCATACAACCGGGCGATGGAATAGAGGGTCTCGTTCTTTTGAACATTGTGCAGGATGTATCTGAAATCACCGATGACCACTTTGTCATAGTTTTTGGTCTCCTGACCAAATGTGGCAAAGACAGTAAAAAACAGCAAAAGAACGGCCAGAAAGTTTTTAAGTTGGTTACTTCCAGAGCGTTCTTTTGCTGAGATAAAATTCACAGACATGGAGGCTGAATTATTGACCCGTTTTGTAATCGCCAAAATTTTTCATGAATTGGACGCGCTCAAATTCGGCGGGATTGACCGAATTTTCCTGACTCAATTTTCCCCTAAAGTTATCAATTGTTTCGTAATTGTGTTCGGTCATCCAGGAAGCGAGGTGGGAGTTGATCTCTTCGATAAATCCAAATCCTTTCTCGTAGAGGGCAGAGGCTACCTGAACCGCATTGCAGCCGGCCAGAATCATTTTGACGGCAGTCTCCCAACTGTGTACCCCTGTGGAGGAGGCAAGGTCACAATTGACACGGTTCGACATAACCGCCACCCATCTGAGCGGCAACAGGTAGTCGGACGCGTGGCTGAGTACATTTGTGCCGTGGATGGAGACTTTGTTGATGTCGATATCGGGCGAGTAAAACCGGTTAAACAAAACGATTCCCTTGACACCGGAAAATGAGATATCCCTGATCATTCCTCCCAGATTGGAGAAATAGGGGCTTATCTTCACGGAGACCGGAATGGAAATTTTCTGGGTTACCCGGGTGATGATGTCGAAATAGGTGCTTTCGTTGTCCTGACTGGTTTGCGATAGATCGGAGGGTGCGATGAACATATTCAATTCCAGTGCGTCGGCACCGGCTGCTTCAATTTTTTTCGCAAAGAAGCCCCACTCCTGGGAAGTGATGCAGTTGATGCTGGCGATGACAGGGATGGAAAGTTGTGACTTGGCATCCGTAATCAGTTGAAGGTATTGCTTCAGGTTCTCTTTCTTGATCTCCAGGTCGTAATAATCCAGAAACTCCAGATTGTTGTCCATTGGCCCAAGTTTGTCGAATTCGTGGGCATACTCAAGGTAGATCTCCTCCTCGAAAACGGATTTCAGCACCACGGCACCTGCGCCGGCTTTTTCGATGGCTTTGAGGTGTTCGATGGAGTTGGTCAGACTGCTGCTACCGGTAATCACCGGACTTTTGAGGTCGAGTCCAAGATATTTTATACTTAAATCCGGCATATCAGTTGGTTTTAGTAGTTTTTGAAAGTTTGTTCTGAAGATAGAGGTGCATGTTTTCGGCAGCCTTGCGACCATCGCCCATGGCCAGGATTACTGTTGCGCCACCCCTGACGATATCACCGCCAGCAAACATCTCCTCAATGGAGGACTGCATTTTGTCCTCTTCCACCACAATAGTTCCCCATTTGGAGACTTTCAGATCGGGCAGGCAGGATGGAACCAACGGGTTCGGAGAGACCCCTACAGCTACGATGACGAGATCCACATCCAGTTCAAATTCGGAACCATCGATTGGAACCGGTCTTCTCCTGCCGGAGGCGTCGGGTTCACCCAATCCCATTCTGTTGAGGCGCATTTTGTTGACCATTCCCTTTTCGTCTGAAAAATATTCCAGAGGATTGCAAAGGTTCATGAATTCGACTCCCTCTTCCTTGGCGTGCTTGACCTCTTCAATCCTTGCGGGCATCTCTGCCTCTGACCTTCGGTAGATGATCATCGCTCTGTCGGCACCAAGGCGCAAGGCGGTACGGACCGAATCCATGGCCGTGTTACCGCCGCCAATGACTGCTACCCTTTTGCCAAGAATTACCGGTGTGTCGCTGGTTTCAGCGTTGGCACCCATCAGGTTGACCCTGGTGAGGTATTCGTTGGAGGATAAAATTCCGTTAAAATTTTCACCGGGAATATCCATAAATCTCGGGAGACCAGCGCCACTTCCGAGGAAAAATCCCTGGTAGCCATCTTCTTTGAGGTCATCGAAGGAGGCTGTTCTTCCTACGATGAAGTTGGTCTCAAATTTTACCCCCATCTTCCGGAGGTTCTCCAATTCGAAATCGACGATGGCATTGGGAAGCCTGAATTCCGGAATGCCGTATTTCAAAACTCCGCCAATTTCGTGAAGGGCTTCAAAAACGGTCACGTCATAGCCATTTTTGACCATATCCCCAGCAAAGGAGAGGGCTGCCGGACCTGAACCAACCGTGGCCACCTTAATTCCGTTGGGCTCGGCTGTCTTTGGAATGTTGGAAGTACCGGATGCCCTTTCAAAATCAGCTGCATATCTTTCGAGATGGCCAATGGAGACCGAAGGTAGGTTCATCTTTTCGAGGTAGAAGCATCTTGATTCGCATTGTTTCTCCTGTGGACAGACTCTGCCACAAACTGCGGGAAGGGCGTTGGTCTCCTTGAGGGTAGCCGCAGCACCAAGCACATCACCGTTTTCAATCAGTTTGATGAATTTCGGAATGTTGATGTTGACGGGGCAACCTTCGATGCAGGTAGGGGTGACACAGTCCATGCACCGGGATGCTTCCAGGGCAGCCTGTTCGGCGGTAATGCCAAGATTCACTTCGCGGTCCTGGTATTTCACCCTTATTTCGGGAGCCTGTTCGGGCATGTGTACACGGGGGATGGCGGTACGTTCCTTGTTTTTTGTTTTGGAACGCAGGGCAGCTCTCCACTCCTGGCTACGTTCAATTTTGAGGTATTCGGGGTCTAATGACATCTTCTTGGTTCTATTTTTGAAAATATTTAGCGTTTGCCAGGAGTTCTTCCGATTTGTAACCTCCAAGGCGCATCAGCATCTCATCAAAATTTATCTCGTGTGCATCGAACTCGGGTCCATCAACACAGGTAAAACGGGTCTTCCCTCCAACGGTAACCCTGCATGCACCACACATCCCAGTCCCGTCGACCATGATCGAATTGAGACTCGCCTGGGTGGGAATAGCATATTTTTTAGTAGTGAGGGAGGCAAATTTCATCATGATGGCAGGACCGATCACAATGCACTCGTCAATTTTTTCCCGTTGAATCACCTCTTCCATCCCAGCAGTGATCAACCCTTGCCGGCCGTAAGAGCCGTCATCCGTCATGACAATCACCTCATCCGACCAACGTCTGATCTGATCTTCCAGGATGATGAGATCCTTGCTTCTGGCTGCAATGACCGATACAACCCTGTTTCCAGCCTTTTTAAAGGCTTCGACGATGGGTAACAGGGGTGCAACCCCTACGCCACCACCGCAGGCGAGAATGGTTCCTTTCAGCTCAATGTCGGTCGGTTTTCCAAGTGGTCCTACCAGGTCGGTGATGCATTCGCCTACTTCCAACGCGGCCAGTTTTGCCGAGCTGACCCCAACAATCTGGACAACTAGGGTAATGGTTCCCTTCACAGGATCGGCATCGGCAATGGTCAGCGGGAATCGCTCACCCTTCTCCCCGATCCTGAGAATAACAAAGTTGCCGGCCTTTCTTGAACGGGCAATCTTTTGGTTCTCAACGACCAAGCGGATGACCTTATCAGAGAAATATTCCTTTTCTACAATTTTATTCATCATATAATAATTTGATTTTTAATGATCTAACGGAATTTGCAAGCAGCAAGTTAAACGATGACTAAAAGATATCCCGACCTACTTCATTTCAAGCCTCTTGAAAAATGAAAAAAATCGACCAAAAATAGCGATTTCGATTGATTGATTTCACCCTGAACCTGGATTTGGGGAAAAATCTGCGTAGTTTAAAATATTATTAAATAAGCCCCCTTGCCAAAATTCAAACTGTTATCTTTGTAGTTCGCTTTAGCCTGATACATTTCACACCTGCACGGTGCCCTGAAATGTTGAAAACTTTTTTGATTAACCACCTTAAAGCAAGGAACCGAAAATGAAACCGCAAAACCAACAGCGTAAAAGCAGGGAAGGAGTTGTTTATTCCACCTCAGAGAATTTTGATTATCAGTTCTTATCGGGAGAAGAGTCTCAGGAGACACTTCCTCCTTCCCTTCAAAATCTCAAGGTCTTGTTGGACAAGAAACAACGCGCGGGGAAGGTCGTTACATTGATCACGGGATTCATTGGCACGGAGGAAGACCTGACCATATTGGGAAAAAAGCTTAAATCCAAATTTGGGGTAGGCGGATCCGTCAAGGATGGAGAGATTTTGATACAGGGAGATTTTCGTGACCGGGTAGTTTTGTTGCTTACTGCCGACGGATACAAGGTGAAACGGGCAGGTGGTTAATCCGGTTGTGTAAAAGCTCCAGTCACTTTTGTGCAAAGGGTGCAGAAACGATTCCCTTTATTGCACATTGGTGATACATTTAATTAACAGTTTGACCGGCTATTTTAGCCACGTCTGAATAACCATTTTATATCAAAAGATGCACCGTTTTGTCGTTACCCTTTCCAAACACAGGATATTTGGCCAGCTGCTTTATCCCTATTTTGCTGAACAAATTCCCGGAGAACCTTATCTGAGGCTGATCCATAGGGTTCGTCAGCGCGATTTATGCGATGCCGCCCTCACGTTAACTGCCGAGGAGATCAGGATCGTGAAGATTTCGGAGAGATACAGCGACGAAGTGCTGATAAGGAAATTTTGTCCCGACAAACCCGTCAGTGATTTGCAGCTGCTCCTTGGGAAGGAGGAGATCAAGCAAAAAGTGCTGGTCCATATTGAGAGTGCGGTAGCTGAAATTCTTGAGTTGATGAAGTCCTGCCCGGTTCCGCTCTACCAAAAAAGGGAAAAATATGCCAATCTTTACGATGAAGATCTGATCACACTTTGCTACCAGGAAACGTGTGCCGTTTTCAACTTCGACAGAATGTCCGAAGAGACCCGTTATTTCCTGACACTTCGGAACGGAAAGGAAGAAATATCTCTCTTGAAGAGGAATGTTGAAATTCTTGTCAACGACCCTTGTCGGATTTATTACCAAAACAGGATCTATTTTTTCGACGAGATTTCGGCCAGTAAATTGCTCCCTTTCCGTGAAAAGGAGTACATCGCCATTCCCCGTAAGATGGAGGAGCGATATTATGAAACATTCATCCTGAATGCCATCCGTTGTCACGCGGTAAATTTTTCGGGTTTTGAAATCAGGGAAACCTCCCCGGTCAAGGGTGCCGTATTATCCCTGGAGAAAGATTTGAATGGATGGCCTGTCTTTGTCCTCTTTTTCACCTACGGTGGAGTTCGGCTCCGAATGAAGTCGGGTGAACACAGAGCCGTCGTACTGCATCAAAAAGAGGAGTCTTTCGTATTTGAAACCTTTAGCAGGGACAATGTATGGGAAGCGCATATGGTTGGATTGCTGAGGGAGCTTGGTTTGAGCGGATTACCCGATTCCCTGCAGTTGAAGGGTTTGGAAGCGAAGGATGAAGGAGACTTCTACCGCACCGTTGCCTGGATTGCTGAAAACAATTCCATCCTGACAGATGCGGGTTTCGTTGTTACCCAAATGGGACTTTCACTCCCATATTTTCTGGGAAGCTACGACATGCAGATTGCCATCGAAAATAAAATCGATTGGTTTGATTTGGAAATCACGGTGCAAATCGGGGAATGGAGTTTCCCATTTATAAGATTCAAACGGCTTATATTAAATGGAATCCGTGAATTTAAACTTCCAAATGGTGAAATTTTTATTCTGCCCGAATCCTGGTTCTCACAATTTAAGGAGATATTATCGCTTGGGAAGGCCGAAGCTCAGAAAGTAATCCTGAAGCCGTTTCATTTTATGTTGCTTTCGGAACAGATCTTTGCCGGAAACCCTGGCTTGCAGGATCAAATCAGGAATCTGAGTAGTCAAACCATACAAAATCAGGAGATCCCGGAAGCTATTCAAGCAACACTTCGAAACTACCAGTACGAAGGATTCAACTGGCTGATTCACCTCTGGAAGAATGGAATGAATGGTTGTCTTGCAGATGATATGGGTCTTGGTAAGACCTTGCAGACACTCGTCTTGCTCACCAGACTAAAACGGAGTGCCGATCTTGGTTATTTTTTTCCTGACGAGACCGCCGGACAGCCGACCCTGTTCAGTCAAAGGGAGAAATTGAGGGATACCCACCAATCTTCCAGCCTGATTGTTTTACCTGTATCCCTGCTTCACAATTGGGAAAATGAGATTCGGAAATTTGCCCCGGCCTTGAAAGTCTATACCTATTCGGGGGTCAAACGGCGCGAAAAGACGGATCTGGCGCAGTTGATACATTACTATGACATCATTCTTACCACCTACGGAACTGTCAGAAATGACAGTGATGTGCTGTCGAAACATACCTTTTTTTACCTGATACTGGACGAAAGCCAGAACATCAAGAATGCCGAATCAAAAAGCTACCGGGCCGTTGCTTCGATTCCTTCCAAATTCAGGCTTTCACTAACAGGTACCCCTATCGAGAATTCTCTTTCCGACCTCTGGTCCCAGATGAATTTCCTCAATCCCGGGCATCTGGGTAGTTTTAAATTCTTCAAGGAGAATTACTTGCTTCCCATCGAGAAAGACCACGATGCGGCAACCACTGAGAGGCTAAACCGGCTGATCGAACCATTCATCCTTCGCCGCACTAAGGAACAGGTGGCTGCCGATCTGCCCCCGGTGATGGAAGAGCTGCTTACCATCGAGATGACTGCAGGTCAGCTGGAACTCTATGAGGCGGAGAAATCTTCTGTCAGAAATTATCTGTTGAAGAACATCGAAGAGCTGGAACCCCGCAATACTACATTTGTGGTGCTACAGGCACTTACCAGATTGCGGCAGATTGCCATCCACCCCAGACTCATCGATCCGGCATCGACTCTTGAATCAGGTAAATTCAATGAAATACTCTCCATGCTGGAGGTCCTTGTGGCGGAAAATCACAAGATACTCATCTTCTCCTCCTTTGTGAAGCACCTCAATCTGCTGGACGAATGCTGCAGAAACAGGAACTGGGGCTTCTGCCGGCTTACCGGTCAAACCACCGACAGGAAATCCGTTATCGCGGAGTTTCAGTCGGGGATAGACAAGAATATTTTCCTGATCTCCCTGAAAGCGGGAGGAGTGGGTCTCAACCTGACTGCAGCCGATTACATCTTCATCATCGATCCCTGGTGGAATCCGGCTGCCGAGATGCAGGCCATCAGCAGGGCACACCGTATCGGACAGGACAAAAAGGTTTTTGTCTACCGGTTTATCTCTGAAAAAAGCATCGAGGAGAAAATACAATTGCTACAGGAAAAAAAGGCTGCCCTTGCCAACGAATTCATCAATCACAACGATCCGTTTAGCATCATCGGAAAAGAGGAGCTCATCCAGTTGTTCGAGTAATTATACCTTTTCGTTTTTATACCTTGAAGGTATAAAAACGAAAAGGATTGAATCGGGCGATTCAATCCTTTTACTAAAACTAACCAAACTAACTAAACCTAAACTTATGAAAAAAAATGTACCACAAAGTTAAGCCTGATTTTGATATCTCCAAAATATTTTGTGTTAATAAATTGTAAAAAAGGTATTAAGAAAAAAATATTTTGACATGTATTAATCTGCATGGGTTAAAATATCTGAACTCTAAGCCATAAAAAACGAAAAGGATTGAATCGGGCGACTCAATCCTTTTACTAAAACTAACCAAACTAACTAACCTAAACTTATGAAAAAAATGTACCTCAAAGGTATACCGGTAGTTTCCCTACACCAAATTTTTAGTGTTAAAAATCTATAAAACAGGCAAAACAATTGTCGATTGCAAATTATTATTTTCAATAAAACAAATTGAATCATTCTAAATAACTATCGTTTAGGGAGTTGTGCAACTGGCTTTTGTCAATACTGGTTCTTCGTTTTCCAGTTTTTGGATGAGCTGTACCAGTGATTCACCCATTCCGATTTTGTATCCCGTCGAAAGCATCCTCACTTCGCCTTTAGGTAGAACGAACAAGACGGCCGGAAGGTCGTTTTTCGCCTCTTTGGCAATCAGGGAGGTAACAACCTGAGCCAGTTCATTTTTGGAATCAATGGTGAAACTGCTCTTTGCCGGGAGATGGTAGTTGTGGAAGACCGCATTCGCCGATCCTTTTTCCTGCACGTTCACAAAGAGGAAACAGCCTTTCCATCTGTTGAATTGAATAAGGTTGGGCCCAAGGTCGTTGAGGATGTGCTTGGAGGGCTCACTATCCGGATCAAGCAATACGACCACTGTACTGCGCTTCTCCATCAAATCCGACAGCGAAGCTTGCTTACCGGAAGTGATTTCCGTCAGTAAAATTTTTCCCGGATCAATTGTTGCCAGGGGTTTGGTGGAGGTATCCTCTTTTCTGATGGTCAATGGGAGGATCGTGGTTTGATTCTTGTCTATGCCGAAGAAGGAGAGTGAGCTCAGGACGGATCCGTCCGAAAGTCGTTTGCCCGTGACCAGCAGGTATTTTCCGGTTTCCAGGAGCAAAGGATCCGGGAAGGAGCTGGCTTTCAATCCCTCTTCGAATTCGAGTGTCTTGCAAACTCCATTTTCGATGCGGGCGATGGAAAAATGCAGGGTATACTGGGGTACGAAATCGTTGTTCTGCCATTTCAGCTGTAACCGGCCCATCACGGGCTGCTGGGCTTCACTTTCAAAGCCGGCTCTGTGCCAACTTCCTGATTTGTAATATTCCGGAGTAAGTATTTCTGGATTCAGGCGGGCCGGAATGCCAAAGGTGCGGCAGGCAGCAACGAAGAAGATGTCTCTCGACAAGGGGTCAGACACCCGCAAATTGTATACACCAACCGGAGTCAGTGGGGCGCGTGAATGCTTGTTGGCCGATTTGTCGATGCGGATGTTGCTCTTGATCCAATCTGTCAACACTGTAATATCAGTTTTCGATTGTTCAGCCATTTCACTTCCGAAATTCTTTAGCAAAAAACCTCTCCAGGGAGCGAGTTGCTCCAGATAGACCCTTGGTGCCAGCACATATTTTTCAAAAAGCTCCTTGCTTATATCAGTAGAAGCCGAAATTAATTGGTTTGCAGTCAGGTGATCCTTCAGGATGGAGGCCCTGGTATCGCTCAGGTCCTTGTCCGAAATTCCATAGGTTAACGGGAACAAGAGATGCCGTGTTGGTCTCCCGATGTTTTCAACATACTGGATCATCTCTTTCCAGTTGCCATAACTGAGCCTTATCATCCGCATCAGGGTGTCTTCGGGCAGTTGGTTGGTCTTTGCATAACTTCGGATCCAATCAGAATCCTTGAAGGTGGCCATGTAGTGGTTCCGGATGGAGTCTTCGGCTGCCATCCGTTGGTCGTTGGTTTTTTTGGCGGAGGGTGAAGGTGCGGTGAGTGGCCGTGTCACCTTGGGCGGCACCATTTCCATATTTTCAGAAAAGGACCCCTTTTCTGCCTGTTCAATTACCAGCTTTATCGTGTCTGTCGTGGCAACATGTAATTTTTTGCAGGCAAAATTTCCATCCTTCGAAGCCCATACCAGTAGGTCTCCGAGTCCGGTGGTAAATGCTACAGAGCCGGTTTCGCTGGTCTGAAGGGAAGTCAGCGGATAAAATTCTGCATAATTGTACAACTTGAATTCGACTCTCGCACCCGGTACGGATTTACCGGCGGCATCGGTAACCTGTACCGTGATTTTTTTGGTGTCTGCATAATTGGAGGTAAGGTTGAGTTCTGAAAACCGATCTTCGGCATCCAGCACCTCTTCCGAACCGAAATATTTGCCGTAGGTGCGACAATGAACCAGCATCGTACGCTGAGAAGGCTCGCTGAACCAGCCCCTGTCGAGATCGGTATCCGGTTCGCAGGCTCCCAGGTAATGCCATTTCCCGTCGATCCAGACCTCTACCCAGGCGTGGTTGTCGTCTGTATGGGCCCAGCGGGGGGTGTAGACCTGGCGGGAAGGAATGCCAGCCGTTCGCATGGCAGAAACGGTAAAAGTAGACTCTTCCCCGCACCGGCCAAAGGTTTTGCCGATGGTGCTCATCGGGGCACTGGTTCTGGAGTCGGTTCCACGGTAGTTTACCTTCTCGTGGCACCAATGGTTGATCTCGAGGGCGGCCTCTTTCATCGGCAATCCCTTGATTCTCTCTTTGATCTCTTCGTAGTAAGACAGGCGGAAGGAATCCAGGTTTTCGTTGTTGACCCGCTGGGGCAAAACAAAGTGAAGGAACTCCTCTTCGGGAATGATCTTTCCCCAGGCCATCTCTTTCCTGGCAAGCAGGCTCTGACGTACATTGGCCCGCAAAAACTCGGGCGAATAATCGGCCAGGTCGCTCAACGGCAGGTAGGCGAAAAGAAATCTCAGAGCCTGCTCTTCTGCAGGAGTTTCTGGATGGTCGAGGATGGTCCAGATTGGCAGACGCGAATTTGCAGTAAGCTCTTTCTGCACCTTCAGCATCTTTTCGATGTCGTTTAACCTGCCGGGATTGGTGATCAACGGTTTTTCTCTGTCACAACCGACCAGTAAGCGGGTGAGCAGCAATAAAACGAGCAATTTCTTCATCTTGATAGCATTAAATCGAATGGGAAATATATTGATGACTAAAGTATGGTTACAGCTTTGCCAATAGCTCTGGCCTTTCGTGATAGATTTTGATAACCAGTTCTCCGAAAAGGGTATTGGCCCAGGCAAACCAGCTGCGGGAAAATGTCTTCGGATCATCCTTCAGGAAGGCCTCGTGAATAAAGCCCGTGTCGGCATCGGTCGAAATAAGCCATTTCATGCATTGGACTATTTCTGCCTCTTCCGTGGAGGTCATGGCACGCATGATGATGCTCATCGGCCAGATATAATCGTATCCCCCGTTCACGTGGGGGCCACCGGTGCCTTCTGCACTCTTTCCCCTGAAAAACCAGGGGTTGGAATCGCTGAGCACGAATTTTCGCGTGTTCATATACAAGGGATCCTTCGCGGAGATGGCATCCAGGTAGGGCAAAGTGAGCAGACTCGGGATGTTGGTATCGTCCATAAAAAGATTGTTTCCATACCCGTCGACCTCGTACGAAAGGATCTTTCCTGCAGTCGCGTGGGTACCGGAGCCAAATTTTTTGAGGGCGGATTCGACTTCGCCGGCCAGAAAAGCAGCTTCGGCTGACAGTTTCTCATCTTTCAAAACCTTGGAAGAGATCTCGGCAATCTGCCGGAGAGATACCACCGCAAAATAGTTGGAGGGAATCAAAAACTGGAAGAAGGTGGCATCGTCGGAGGGACGGAAGGAGGAACATATCAGTCCGACCGGTCTGATGGGCAAACCATATCCGTTGCCAAACTGGGTGTCACTTGCTTTTTCCGTTTTGCGCATGAAAGAGTAACTCCCTTTGCCCTTCTTTTTCTGCTGGTCCTTGAAGGTGACCAGGATCGATAAGGCGGCCTGGTGCCATTTATCGCTGAAAATGGAGGTGTCTCCCGATATCTTCCAGTAATGCCAGGCCAACCTGACGGGATAACAGAGCGAGTCGATCTCCCATTTGCGCTCGTGCAGCTCGGGCTTCATGGCAGTAAGGTCTGTGAGCCAGTCGCTTTTACCTGGGCCATCGTTGAAGGCATTGGCAAACGGATCGATCAGGATGCAGTCTGCCTGACGATTGACCACGCCGGCTATCATGCTTTTTAATTTTTCATCCTCTTTGATCAGCGGAAGGTAGGGCCAGACCTGAGCCGAGCTGTCGCGAAGCCACATTGCCAGGATATCGCCGGTAATGACAAAGGTATCTGGCCGGCCATTTTTCACGGAATAGGTTACCGTGGTGTCTAGCGTGTTGGGATAGCAGTTTTCAAACATCCAGGCCAGCTTGGGGTTCTTGATGCCTGTCTTGACTTTTAAAATCGTCTTTTCAACCGCGTCGGAAGTGAATTTTCTTTTTGCAACCGGTGGCCTGTTCGAAATGTATTTATTTCCTGTTTTATCCACAGCGATGGCTGTTCCTGCCGTGATGGTCCCGGCTGCCGCGATGGCGCCTGCTTGAACGAAATTTCGTCGGTCCATAAAATGATGAAGATTGAGTGAAAAGTGATGAATGATGAACTTGAGGGAATGTTGATTATTGGATCGGGGCCTTAGTAGACGCATGTTGTCAGGTCAGTACACCAGATCGTGGTTCAAAATTAATGATTTCAGAAAGAAAGTCATTATAATTTTGTTAGGGATAGTGCGGAATTCCAACCTTCCGTCACAAGGTACCTTCCGCCGGACAGTACCGGAGCGGATCCGGACAAATCGAGTCTGACCTTTCTCGACTCTCCCGGCAGGAGGGTAAAGTAGTTTTCATCCAAGTAGACAGGCAACAAGGTCGTTCCCTGCTCATTGGCTACAGTCAATCGAATGAAGAAGGCGCTCTCTTTCCCGGGGTTGGTGATGGTCAGCACGGTTTTCCCACCCGTCCCTTTTCTGGATTTTGTCACAAGTTCGACAGGACTCAATTCGTTCAGGGCCTCGTACGATTTGGCTTTTGCCGTCAGCCAATAGAAATTTTCGTCCAGTTCCTTTCCTCTTTTATCCAAAAGGAGCAGCCTCAAAAAGGATAATCCGTTCCCTGATTTGGGAAGTTCAACTTTACCAAGCAATTTTTTAGCCTGAGGATCCAGCGTGAGTGGCTCCTTTCTTTCTGACAGCAACTTTCCGTGCAGGTCAAACAGCCGGATCACCGCGGTGACATCCTCCATTCTCTGAACCGTTTGGTTGAAGGCGCAAACAATGGAATCATTGAGGTTCAGTTGAATGTGGATCGGAGCAGCACCGTGTTTGTAGCCAAAATAGCCACCCTGGTAATCCAGAAAATAGTCGTAAAACGAACCCCGCAAGGCCGTCCACGGATTCTGGTTTTTCCATACCAGCATACCGGTGTACCACTCCCACATCTTAAAATTGAAGGATTCCTGCAGGGCACGGTACTGTTCGTAACTGACGATCTGAACTTTTTTGCAATAGTCTTCCACTCCCTTTACCTTCCCGTATCGGTCCGGAAAATCGTGAAAGGAGTGGTACTTGTGGTAGGACCAGGAGCCCGTACCGGGTGCCGAAATCGGAACCTGCATCTCCTCTTCCGGTATAATTTTTTTCAATCCGTCAAAATTGGGAAGGGCCACCGAACCGATCTCCGGATTGAAGGGGAAGGACCTTTTCAGAAACATATCTGCAGGTTCCAGAATGCCGTAGGGACCGTCGCCCGTATCCCCCTTTTCGTTGGTCATCAGTTCCGGAGAGGTCGATTTGTTGAGAAAAAACCGCGTAGGATCCAAGCGCGGTAGTATCTCCAGCTCGATTGCATTCAGGAGGTCTTTCGGCGGATAGGTCTCGTTGCCGCCACACCACAGGAAAAGGGAGGGATGATTCCGAAGCATTTTCACCTGGTCATCCACAGAGGCGAGGAAGAGTCCGTGGTCGTCCGGGTAGTCTTTCCGAAGCAGCTTGGAATCTTTTTTGGAGGAATCAGCCCATTCGCCGTTGCAGTCGCCCGAGATCCAAAGATCCTGCCATACCAGGATTCCCAGTTTATCGCATGCATCGTAGAATTCAGGGCGTTCTGTCATCGAGCCTCCCCATACCCGGATCATGTTCATGTTCATGCCGGCGTGGAGCCGGATTTCCGCTTCGTAACGCTCCTTCGAAAGGCGGAGCAGGGCATCGGAGGCGATCCAGTTGCCTCCCTTGATGAAGATTTTCTGTCCGTTGATGGTGAAAATCTGGGCTTTTAAGGTGGGATCAAAGTGATGGCCGGTTTCCCGGATGCCTACCGGGATGATTTCCCTGCCTGACATTTTTCCGTCGGCGGTGGTATAGGTGATCTTAACCGGATACAGTGGATGATCCCCAAAGCCGTTGGGCCACCAGAGCCTTGGATTTTTGAGCTCAATTTCAGGAAAGGTGATAATTTTCTCTTCGCCCGGCTGTAAATCTACCGGAAGGGAAGCTTTTTTGCCGTCAACTTCCGCGGTAGCGACACCACTCACAGGTTGACCAGTACAGTTGTTTAAGGCCGTCGATGCGTGCAGATAGGCCGGATCCTGTTTCTTGCCAGGAAGCCGGATGCCGGGAACGCTCGTGTCGATGTAGGAATTTTTTACCTCCACACTCCCTGTCACCTCGAGGCAGACCTGATCCCAGATGCCGGTGTTCCGGTCGGGAATGGAGCAGATCCAGTCCCAGCCTGCCGTAAATTGCATGGCCACATTTTTAGCGATGGTGCCATCACCCCCCTGACCTCCGTTCGGATTTCCTGCCGGATCGGGTGGTGCCACCCAAACTGCCAGTCTGTTTTTGCCGGAGTTCAGAAAGGGGGTAACAAGATATCTTTCGCGCAGATACATCCCCTGATGGGTGGTAGGATTGACTTTTTTGCCGTTCAGGTAGATCTCCGCAAAATAGTTGATGCCCCTGAAACCAAGCCAGACCTGTTCGCCACTCTTGACTCCCGGCAGGTCGAATTCCCTGCAAAACCAATAGGTGTAGCCATCCCGGCCAGCTGCATAAACATCCTGAATTTTGGTGTTGTTTAGTCCGAAGAAAGGATCGGGAACTACTTGGTTGCGCAGCAGGGTGGAGAGGATGGTCCCGGGCACAACTGCTTCCATCCAACCGATAGGTTGAAAATCGGGGGCGGTAAGCTGGGTTCCGTCGGCAGTGACTTCAATAGCTTTTTTTGCCTTCCAGCCGTTATTTAGGATTATTTGACGGGGTTGGGCCAACAGGGTGAAGGAGTAGAAAAATGAAAGTGCTAGTTGCAAAGCAAATGCTTTTGAATGCTTTGAAAAGAATGGAAAGTATTTCGTTCTCATATTTCAGGTTTGAAACCACCCTCAAATTTAACTGTAAATCCGACGCCAAAAAGGGAAATGTGTTACGAGAAATTCAAATTTTTCAGGATATGCCTGGAGTTCCTTTAAATTTGGTTTTTAAATTCCGAACGGAATTAAAGGTTTATTGAATGAGAAGGCATGAATGCGGTTCGACCCCAACGGGGTAGCAGACAGAAAGGGATTCCGGATGTATATACTTTTGATCTCTTTGAGGTCGGCATTAGTTGAACCAATAGGTCATTTTCAACACCAGCGCGCGATTTTTCACCCTTCTGGTATCGGGGAAATAGTTATCGGTATAGACCAGGAAGAGATCGGAAACCGGCAGGTAGCGCCATTGAAACCGGGCATTGATGTTCAGATTATTGGACTGGTTGTTGTATTGCACGTAGGTGGAAAAGAACAATTTGTTGGTAAAGGTAACATCCAGTTTGGGACCAACCAGCCAAAACCCGGTGTTTTGCCAAGGTTGTGGCAATGTGAGATGGTTGTAACTGTAAATCATGGAGATGTAGCCGTAGGGCTGAAATTTGTAAATGAAATCGCCCGATATATACCACCTTTTTGCGTTAAAGTAGCCGCCATATCCGGTTTGAAGATCGTATTTCAGCGTTTTTCTGTTGTCTGAATTGAAGATGAAATTGACATCCATCCAATTAAAACTGCTGCTTGTCTGCAAGTAATTCACCCCTTTGTTCGTTGGATCAAATTTTTGTTGGAGGTAGACGAACCATAAATTGGTTTTGAATTCGAGGTGGATGCGGTTCTTAAAATTGGCAAAATAGTCGAATCCGAGATCCCTGTCGGTGAGTTTCATCGTCGATGGAAGAAAGTAATGGTCAAATTCGGCAAAGAATCCAAGGTTTTCTATAGCTCCTTTTTTTGGATAAAACTTAAAGGTAGCTTTCGGATCATCCCTAAGAAAATTGGTTCTTGGCACATATCCCGTTTCTGCATTAAAGTCTCTGCCTACATAGAGTTGTGTCAGTTCGAGCAGGTAGGACTTTCTGGAATAGGCGGCAGTCAACCCTTCCGAATACTCCTCGGCACTGTTGGCCTTGGGGGTAAAGGACTTCTGTGCAAAAAGCTTGGCGTTGAGGAAATTGTCGCGACTGGCCAGGTTGTATTCCAGCCCGGCTACGCGGTTGTATTGGTTTCCGGTCCAGGTGGAAGGGGCATTCAGCTGTTCCTTGCTGACGAGGATGGCTGCGATGTTGGAGCGGGAGAATATTTTTTTCTGGACGGTGGCAACGAAGAAATTCCTTGCCAGGAAATCGCCTTCACTGCCTGTCTGCATGTCCATCATGCCGATGCGCCAATCCTGACCGATTTTTCCGCTGAGCCTCGCTCCGAAATCGACGGGTGCATCCAGTCCGATTCGCCTGGAGAAGAAGGGGCGGATGGCAGTTGCTCCGAAATTGGCGAACAGGTCGCTGTTCTCGAGGAAGAACTGACGCTTTTCAGGGAAATAGAGTTCGAAACGCTGCAGGTTGATCACCTGGTCGTCGACCTCAGCCTGCGAGAAATCAGGGTTGTAAGTCAGGTCGAGGTTGAGGGAAGAACTCAGCCCCACTTTGGCGTCCATCCCGAAATTGGTTTTGTATTTCGTTGCTTCATTGTTCTCGAAATTCCGTGAGATCCCTCCAAAAACATAAGGGATCAGCGAGAGTTTAAGCCCCGATTTGGGGGGAGGGGTCTCCCAAAGCAGTTGCCCTGCATAGGCCAGAGAGGCTGTGGGAAATTGCCGGGGGACGGGTGCCCAGGCCGATTTTTCGTTCAGTTTGAGATCCAGTCTCGAAAACTGGATGTTCCAGTGATCCAGTCCACTCTTGTAGCGGATGGATTTAAAGGGAATCCGCATCTCTGCCACCCACTTGTCGGGATAGTTTTTCACCTTGACATCCCATTTGCAATCCCAGATCAGGTTGACAGGTGCCCCGCCACTCATCGTGCCATCCCAAATGGCTCCCGCCGCATTGACGCCGAAGGAGTATCCGGTGGTTTGATCGTTGAAGGGGTCAATGAACAGCAGAAAATTGTCGTTGTTGCCAAATACAAAATCCCGTCTCAAGGATTCCACGGGGCGCTTCCCCGGCAGGGTATCGTGAAAAATCAGGGCCAGATAGAAGGCTTTTTCGTCGTACAGCATTTTGATCTCCGACTTGGCCTTGCTGTAACTGGTGTCGTAAGGCAGCACCATGTAGAAGTTGGTGGCAGAATCGGCCCTGAGCCAATCCTTCTCATCCACAATTCCATCTAGTTTGATCCTGTCCCGCGTTCTTTTGGCCAGGATCTTATAGTCCTGGTTGATGGTCTTTTTCACGACCAAACTATCCTTGCCGTGTTTTCGTAATTTCCCGAGCGAAAAATCGCTGGCAAATGAGTAAGTATGGAACAATAAAACGCAAAGAAGGATCAGTCCCGCTGGTTTATTAATCATAAGTGGTTGGTCAAGCCGCGAATGTACAAAAATGTTGGCTTCGTAAAGACGCAGGATCTGCGTCCCTATCTAAATTTACCTGATATTTCCCGATTCGTGAATTTCAAGTTTGGACGTTTCCCCTGGCTGGCAAATGGTCGTTGCATTTGTCAATACATTGTTGAGGAGGGAAATCTGTTTGTTCTCCTTCCCCAGAAGTTGGAGAAAACAATTTGTTTGTCCACTGATGCAGTTGCCGCTGAAGCTGAGGTTGTTGCTTTTCTCCATCAGGATGGAACACTCATTTTCAGGGGTACTTCCCAGTTGCAGGTTGTTGAAGCTGCCATCTGTTACATCTGAAAGACAAAGGGCGGGTCTCGGATCTTTGCTTTCTGTCGACACTTGTACGTTGGTAAAGTGGATATTCCGTGCGTGACGCAGGTAGAATCCATAGGAAGGTAGCTGCCCAAACATTTCTGCTTCGGGATAATCCTTCTCTTTTTCAGGTATTTCTCGGTGGACCAGATCTTTTGTTCCCCCACCATCAAAGGAGATGCTGATATTGCTCAGACTGATGTTTTCGACCGGATATCCCGGAATTCCCGTGATGGAGCATCCCAGGTTTCCGGCTCCGGTAACGATAACATTGCTGATGGATACATTTTTCAAATGGCCCACGTTGTGGATGACCTGATCATCCCGGTAGGGTCTGGCCCTGTTGTCGAGCCGGATGAAGATCGGGGTCCAGGTGCCCTGGATGGTCACATTGGAGATCACCACGCCATCCAGTGTTCCGCCATCGGCTACTTCCAGCGCAATCCCCGAGGAGCCTTCGTTATGACCGTAAATGAGTTGATCTGTATGGCTGGAGGGCTTGATGGCCAGGTTGGTAGCCGCGATGTTTTTGAATCCGGCATTCGACTCCGTCCCCAATTTGAAGGCATTGCAATGGCTGCTGAGCAGGCAGTTGGAAACCGCCACGTTTTCGCTGGCCCTGTCGGAGGTACTCTTGATGCAGAGGGCATCGTCGTCGCTGTCGACATTCACGTCCGAAATGGTCACCCGGTGACAGCCGTCGATGTCGATGCCGTCGTTGTTTTTGTTGCTGTGGTTGTAAACTTTTATTCCCCTGATCTGCAGGTCGTCGCAGGCGAGGTAGTGCTCCATCCAGCAACCCGAATTCTTGAGGGAAACGTTCTCTATCAGGATTTTGGAGCAGTGTATGAATTGAATCAGGTGCGGCCTGTCGTATTGAACCCCTTTTGCTGTTTTGTCTGCGAAGAATCTTCCCTGTCCATTGATTTCACCCTCACCTACAATGGCAATGTTTTGCTGGTTTTCAGCAAAGATCAGTTGTTTGGTCTTCCCGCGGGTTCGCAGGGCAACATATTCCGGGATATTGGGAACATAGTCTTCCAGATGTCTGCTGCCGTAAAGGGTTGCTCCCCTCGACAGTTGCAGGGTGACATTACTTTTCAGCATCAGGGTCCCGGAGAGGAAATTACCTGCCGGGATGATGACGGTTCCGCCCTCCTTGCTGCAGGCATCGATGGCTGCCTGGATGGCTCTGGTGCTTAACACCGTCGAATCGGCAACTGCACCAAATTCGGTGATGTCGTGGTTTTTCCCGAATCCGGGGAAGGCGCATCCGAAGATGATCAGGGTAAATAAACTGTTGAATATTATCATTTTTGACATTCCTAAATTCAATCTATGGGAACAATTTTTTCGTATTTTGGCTTCGTGTCATCAAACTTGAACACGAAAGAAGGCCAGGTATTCAGCTTGTTTGCGAATATAAGCCCAGATTGGAGATCCCCTTTCACCACATAAAACCGCATCTTCATCCCCGGATTATGTTGGTTCAGCTCCTCCCTGAAGACCAGTTTCTGCTCTTTTTGCCGCCAGGTGGCGGCGAGGTGTTCGACGGAACAATCTTTTACCAGACTGTATCCGTTGTTCAGGTAAATGAATCCGTTGGAGAGGCAAAAGGCTGGGTTGTGCCTCAAATCCGTCGGAATTTCGACGGCAGTCTCTTCGCCGGTGCCCGCTGAATACCAGAGTCCGTGGGTGGGTGTGTCAAATTGAATTTCGACGGCTCCATCTACAGGTCTGTCGCACTGAATATCAAGCTGGTAGAGGTTTTCACTGAGTTTACGTACGATGGTGGTCGATTTTTCTGCCCGTATAGCGCAGGGAATGGGCAACAATGCTGCTGTTGATGCTCTTGCCTTGGTTGGTTCAAAAGTTTTTATTTCCCCACTTTTGGTGTCAACGTACAATGCTGAGCTGTTAAAGGCTGGAACATCTTTCAATTTGGCGAATACCGCTTCCAGTTTTTGCTGGGCTTGGTCGGCCTCGATCTCCGTGTATTTTACCTCCACCATCCAGGGGGTCCAGCCGCTGGCATCCGAGACTTCGGAGAGCAGCAGATGTTGCCACGCCTCGTCGATCAGTTTTTTCAATTCGGGCACCGCCTTTCCTGTCGATTCTAGTTTTTGAACCAATCGTTCCGCCATCATCACCTCTCCGCGCAGTTCGTAGCTGATGGATCGGGTAATCCCATCCGTTTCCACCCCGCTTCGCTGACGGCCCATCCACATAAAGGGACCGCAGACCGACATGTTCCAGGTTCCCTCCGGCACAAACGGATAGTCGGGGATCTTGTATCCTTTCAGGTTTTTTATTTTGGTAGCCAATTCGCTCATGGTCACAAATTTGTAGCCTTCCGACTGCAGCTTTTTGAACCTGTCGACACTCTCTTTCTCCTGGGCAGCGACGCGGTAAAAATTGCTGTTGTAGTCGTTGGTATTGAATACCTCTCCGTCGTCGAGGAAGGAAAAATCCCAATCCAGTCCTTCCAGTTTCTTCTCGCCGGCACCGATCAGTCCAAGAATCTGATCATTCCCGTATTTGACATTGACCAGTGGAAGGGTCTTGTCGCGGTAATAGCTGTGGGGATCGGAAGAGGTAACCACCAGGTCGTACCTGTCTTTCAGGAAGCTGGCATAGGCAGGCGTCCACTGGATCTCCTGACTGAAAAAGACCTTCGACCGTTTCATCCCGTGTTCGGCCAGGATCCGGTCGGAGATTTCGATCGATTTCTGCATGTCGAGGGCCGGATAGGCGATGAACAGCTGATCCGAATAGTGGGCGATCACCAGCTCTATCTGTCCACGATTGATCAGTTTTTTGAAAAGGGCAAGCACCTCCGGATATTCATTGGCAAATACCTCAATGGCATAACCCTGAATTTCGATGTCAGACTTGTATTGTGGATTTTTTTCAAAGAACTGAAGTACGGGGTAGAAGGACTCGGTGATGATTCTTCTTTCGATGCGGTAATCGCCGGCCACATACTGCAGGTTGAAGTGAAACATGCCAATGGCGTACTTTTCTGTTGCATTGGCAGTTATTCCCAGCCATAACAGCAAGGAAAAGGCAAGAATTTTTTTAATCATGATTGGTAGTTTATTGTCGTTGATAGTCTAAAATTACTTAATTACCCCGAGATACCTTCCCATCCAGTAGGGTAGCAACCACACATCCCCGGCGCTGATAAGCGAAGCTCCGTCGCCCTGCGAATCGAGTCTGAAAATCTCTCCATTGTGACGGTAAAGTGGTATTTCTCCCAGCGGAAGCAGCTCTTTGGTGGTTTGATTGCGGAAATTGGCAGGAAGCAGATCGAGATCCTGCCTTAGGGAATTTTGAACGGCCCAATTGCGAAGGTCCAGCGGGTACTCCTGCAAAAACCGGATGGACCTGTTCAGGTCAAACTCTTTTGATCCGGTAGAGGCATAAATGAAGTTCCACAGTGCATTCCCCTCCGGACGCTCAATTGACCAGTGATCCTGGATAGCCGCTTTATATTTGTCTTTTAATTCGGGGGTGAAGGCATATTTGAACAATCCGGGGTAAGCCAGGAAGTACATTTCATCATCTGAGTGGTTCCATTCCTGGGAGAGCAGCTTACTCAGCTTGTCATTTTCAGAAGTCCCGATTTGGGAGAACGGCCTCAGAAGATTGTCAAGATATCCAAATTTCTCCATCATCTCCATCGCCTTGGTCTTGTAGATTTCTTTTCCGGTAAAATGGTAGGCAGTTTGAAGAAAGGCAATGATGTTGGAGGAGTATAGTTTCCTGTCGCTTACATTAATCGGGAACTGATTGACATAGGCTGGGTTCCATTTTCCCCACAGGGTCGGATGACCATCCACATCGATTAGGTAGAGGTCATTTTTGACGATGTAACCCATCAGATCGTCGAGGCTTTTTAAGGCACGTGCTTTCCAGGCTGCATCATCGGCCAGTTCGAGAATGGTAGTCAAGGCAAAGATCTGTCCGACGGCCTGGTCGCTGCTTGCAGTTGAGCGCCAGGTCCAGTTGGCGTGATCGGCTGCAGGCAACCAGAGACTCTGCGGTGAGCCGGATGCCAGCTCCTTTTCCTCCCATCCCGCCTCACGAACCGTGTCAATCTTGAAATCCCTTTCTATGCTGCGGGCGAAAAGCCCTTGTATTTTGGTCACGGTGAAAAGGCGTTCCATGGCCTCGTAAGATTCATAGGCATTCTCTTTGGCCTCTTCAGATCCGGTCACTTTGTACCGGTAAAGCTGACTGGCCAGATACATTGCCGTCCAAAGATTGTCGCTGGGTTGGGCGCCGGTCTGGGCGGAGGAGTAGCCATTTGTGAGTCTGACACTGCTGCTGTTGAAACCGTACCGGATATTTTTCTCCCTGACCTGCTTTTCGAAAAAGAGCGCCTTCTCTTCCAGGGTCATCATTTTGGAACAGATTTGCCCCAGCCCTTGATCCGTCAGGACCAGCAACGAATGATCGGGACCCTTTTCCAAAGCGGTGACCCGATTCCCGGGAAGCCACCTTTCCCCTGCATAATAGCTGTATTTCCCCGATTCAGTTGGTCGAAAAACACCGTGGGCAGAGCCAAGCCAAAGTTGGTCTTCGATGACTTTGACCTCCGTTATTTCCGTGCAGGGCAATTTGGTGATCAGGTGCTTGTCGGGGAGGATCAGGTACCCGGAAGTTGTTCCTACAACGGTTTGATTCCCTTTCCAGGAGGCCGCACTTGTGATGCCCGGCCCGCTGTATATTTCCCGGATTGGCTGACCAGGAAGGTATTCCGCTACTTTGCCCTCTGAAATAAGCAGGAAGCACTTTCGGTCTTCCGCATATTCTATCTTTTTTAATCCCTGGAAATTACCTTTCCAGATTTTTTCTCCTGTCTGACTAAAATAGCAGAGATTCCATCCATCCGAAATGAGAAAATGAAAATCTTCGCCACCCGCAAACACCCTGGCATTTGGCATCCCGTGGTCAATTTGCAGTTTTCCAGCCCAGCCATTGCTGAAGAGTTGCTTGCCATCGAGGAAGAGGGTTTGACCCCGATAAGTCTCTATGGATTGAATTTTTTTGGGGAATAACTGCGGATAGGAGATGTCCGGAATCAATCCTCCGGAATAGAACAGGCTTCCCTGATCAGGTACCAGGAGGCCATTTTTGGACAAGATCCGGATCTGACCATCGCGGTTGGCAGAGACCGCAATAAGATCATTGGGATTTTGTGATTTTCCGGTATAAAATTTGATGCTGTAATCTTGCGGATAGGGGCAATCCCGGTAGGAGGACTGTCCGGCAATGGAGGTGCCGGACAAAGGCTGACTACTCTTGTGATCCAAACATCCGGTCACAAAAAGCACAGCCAGGGATAACAAAAGATACCCTGAAATTTGTCTCATCATTGTAGTAGTTAAAGCGAGACGAAGATAGGTAAAATGTTTTGACCTGATCTTATCAGGAGCTCGTGATTTTTCCGGTGGCAGGTGACTTTTCGATCTTATTGAACCAATGGAACAATGGATTGGTATGGGGCAGCAGGGAATCCCGATGGAGAAGGAGGTGTTTGTGCTAGAATGAAATGCAGGTTAGTTGGCCCTGTACATGCTCAGATCAACGACATCGAAAAAGCTACGGGTATTGGCACTTTGTTTCGACTTCCGGGATTTGGAAGATACCAGAATGGACTCCAGGTCATTTTCAGACATGATTTCGGGTTGGCCTGATTTTTCAAGGGTGCTCAGCAACAGTTGAATCCTACTGATAAATCCTTCCGGAGTTGCCCTTTGTTGATGCAATTTCTCTGCCTCAGCTTTGAGAAACTTTGCAAGTAACGCTGAATTCCTTGTCTCCATTTTGTCGGGTTTTTGCTTCTTAGGTTGGTTAAAACTGCAAATGGTTCCAGCAGTTTATCTTCCATCCAATCTGAAAGTAAAAATATCGGGACGAAGTGTCCCATCCGGTAAGTGTGTTGGACTTTCGAAGTAGTGGCGTGGCTGATTTTTGTGTAGGTGAATGTACTACAAGGGATTTTTTTGGGCACAAAAAAAGGAACCCCTGTCACTTCGTTTTTAAGTGAAGGGGTTCCTTTCAGATGCAATAAAATTTTATTTGGTCTGGTTTCTCAGGTTAAAGGGAGAATTTTCGCTGAAGTCATCCGACAGTAGCTGCAAAAATTTCAAATCGTCACTGGATTTTCTGGCAACGGTTACCGCAAATATTTTGATTCTGTCGTTATCGGGCAGGGTAATCGTCCTGGTGGACTGATTCAGATCCAGCTCATAGCGGAAAAGGTAGGAATAATGATAAGGATCATTTCGGGTAGGATAGCCAAAATGGGTATGGGAAGCAAACCAGGCTATGTTGTCCTGATTTAGGAAAGGCTCCCTGATACCTAGTACCGTGTATCCATCGAGGTCAAACTGCCTGTCATAATGTTGTCCAATAAATCCTGCCCACGCCGAAATTTTGATATCTTGCTTCTTTCCGTTGACAATGAACTGACCCATTGTCTCTTCGGTAGATGCTGCAAGTAGATAGACTTTGTTGTAATCCCCGGCAGGTAGCTGAATGGTTTGACCCATGCAGGTAACGGCATTCTTTTGAAGATCTGCAGTGCTACCCAATTTAAAATGAACGGCTTCGCTTTCGAGGGTAGCAGGCATCATCTCGGCGGGGAAGTTGTTTACATTGCCGTGCTCAGTTGGATCGTATTTTCGGACCATATCCCCATCGGTGCGGTTGTTGTCGAAGCTCATCACATCCTGATCGTAGGATAGATCTGCGGTCGATTGATTGAAACTGAAGTTCTTCAAGGAGGCGAGTTTAACGGCAAAACTGCGCAAAGTAAAGTGCGAAAGATCGAAAGTGAGGGCATTGCCGTTCGTCGCAACCACACCAATTCTCTGCTCCTGTCCATTGATTTCGTAGGCATCAAGAATCTTTTCCGGAAGTTGCAGTTTGATCCCCGACTGGTCTTTGCCCGATTGTTCATTGACCCGGATCACATAATAGTCACTTAGCTCTGCTTTTTTAAGGGCCATAAGACCAACCTTTTGCGAGCTAATTTGCAAGAAGGAGAAAGTATTCCCCAATTCGCCGGGATGTTTTGGTGCTTCTGCAGCAAGTAGGGGTTTGTTCAGAAATTCGGCCTGTTCCTGCGTATCACTCTGTGACCAGTCGCCTTGGTGTCCGTACAAGCCATATTTGAAATTCTGAATGCCCCAGTCCTGAGAGGATTGGTAGAGCCAGGTTGGGCAAAGTTTGGCGGAAGGGGTGTATTGCAAGGTCAAACGCAAGGTGTTATTGTCTGGTTTATCTGATCCGTACTTGCAATCTTCCAGAACTGAAACGCCGAATTTACCCGATTTGTCAGTCAGGTCGAACCACATTTTGGAAGGCACTTCAAATTTCAGCTCGTGGTTGGTGTTTCGCTGGATGACCCCGACGCCCAGGTTATAGGTGGCATTTTCATTTTCGGCGGTAAAGGGGAAGGAGGCCTTCAGACTAACTCCCGTGGATTGCCAGTCGATTTCATTGGCCACCTCAATTCTTTTGCCGGCTTTCCCGGCTGAGAGACTGATCAGCTGTTTGATGGCTGAATTCTCTCCCTTTTTCGTTACTTCGAAGGAAACCCGGACGGGTCCATTCTCTACCATCTGGATCTTTACATCTTGATTCAGGAAGGCAAAAGGTGGATTCTTACGATCGTACCAAAACATGTTCCAGGAGGGTTCCTTGGTTGGAATTTCCCGCTGAAATTCGAGCCGGGCAGGTTTTGAAAGCAGCTGACGCTGATCTTTCTTGTCAAATATTCCAGAAATATCACCATTGTCATCGAGCGAGATTTTGTAATACTCGTTTTCGAGGGTATTGGGTTCGATGGAGAGGGAAGGGGTCGTCAGTCTGGTTTTCTCATCAGACCCCTGAACATCGAATATGGCGACTCCCAGGGAGGGAACTTTTGCCAGAAAAATAAATTTTACTTTGTCTGTTTTTTTGGAGATGATTTGGGAGGGGACCTCTTTCCCCGATGGATCAAATACCCTGAGGTGTTCAGGCAGATCCTTGAAAGTTAACTCTGCTGTGCAGACATCTTCCCGTTCCCTGGCCACAGGATTGAAAACGGCAATTGCTCTGCCTTTGGTTTTCGTGTTGAGACTGGAGGTGATCTCTCCGGCAGCATTTTTCAATACTTGCGTAAATCCGTTTTGTGCAATGAATTCATCGTTCCAGGCCAATTTGAAGGCGCTCGGAATGGCCGTTCCTGGAAGGACGTCGTGCATCTGGCTGCCAAGCAGTAATTCCCAGGCATTGTTCAATTTTCCGTATGGATAGGGTGACCCTGTCAAGTAATTGGCCAGAGAGGCCATCTGTTCGGAGGATTGTGCGAGAATCTCATTCTTGCGGTTGAGCCGTTTCATATAGGATTCGGAGGTCATCGAGCCGGAGCTGTGCTCCACAAGCAATAAATCACCGGAATAGATTGGGAGTTTTTTCCTGATTTCGGGAGTGATGTCCTTGTACATCTGGTCGGAGGAGGTAAGTACAACTTTGATCTTACTGTCGGGATTGTGCAGGCTTCCCTCAGCATTGATCACATCGCGTTCCCTGATGCCGCCCCCCATATCGCCCGAGCCATAATACCTGTAGTCGAAGGTTATGCCGTGCTTTTGCTGGTCCTCTTTTAGACGCTGATCCCAGTAACTGTCGATGTCAAGGCGTGGCATCAGGTCGCCATCGTAATCTGTAGCATCCAGACAAGCTACGACTCCTTTCCCGTCTGGACCGTTCCAAACCCCCACATTGAAGGGAAGCGGGACACAGGTACGAAGGTTGGGGATCGTCAGTTTCTGCGTGGAGAAACCAATGATGCCGGCGTGGTGCAATACGGTAGGAAGGTTAGCGACAAATCCAAAACAGTCGGGAAGCATATAATCGACGCTCTCCTTGCCAAATTCCTTGCGAAAGAAGGAGTTGCCATAAAGAATGTGACGCAGCACAGACTCAGACGAAGAGACATTGACTTCCGCCTCCTCCACGGAGGATCCCGCCACGTTCCATCGCCCTGCATCAATGTAGCCCTTGAGACGGGAAAAGAGTTCGGGATGATACTCCTTCATCAGGCGGTAACGCCGTGATCCAGTGAAGTTGAAGACATAGTCGGGATATTTGTCCAGTAACCGGTAGTTTTCCTCCATGGTATTCTTAAGATATTCACTGACCGTCGTTTTGTAGTCCCATTCATATTCAGAATCCAAATGGGTGTATCCGACCGTGTACAATACGCGATCCTTTGAAATATCGTAGGAAGCCCTTCTGTTGAGTGGTTGTGAAAATGCACCAAACTGCAGTAGCAGCAACAGTGTGAATAAATAGAATTTTCTCATTGTTTGTGATGTTGTTAATAGTATTCCATTGCAAATAGTGACAGTCTATCCGGAATAACCGCCAAAATAGTAGTAGGGGATGCGCTCGCCGGCATTCCAAGCTTTCCTTTCCGTTGAACAAAAATCCGGAAACAGAATCAGGTTGCTAATATAGCTTTTACTTTGATAGGTTCTAAATTGCAGACAGCTTTCCCCCCGCAGCCGAAATAAATCGCAATGTTGCTCCATTTGGATGCTATTTTGTTAAATTCGAAATTCTGAAAAATAAAATTGTGACCTCCTCTCAATGTATTCAAAATGAAAGCAATAAATTTATTTTCCCTTCTCCTCATGTCCTTGGTTTCCCTGGTTTGTACGGCACAGGTTCCCTCCCCGTTGCAACATTTCGGATTTTCCATTGGTGACAACTATAAATTGGCCAACTACACGCAGACAGAAGCCTATTTTAAGAAGGTTGCAGCCAGCTCCGACCGTGTCATCCTTGTAAATATGGGTCCTACAGAGGAGGGGCGCACCCAGTACATGATGGTCATCTCTTCTCCGGCAAACCTGAAAAAATTGAACAACTACAAGGAAATAGCTGAGAAATTGGCCAGGGCAGATCAACTTTCTGAGACAGAGGCAAAAATGATGGCTTCAGAGGGCAAGGCAGTCGTATGGATTGACGGAGGACTTCACGCCACGGAGACGGTAGGTACCCACCAACTGATCGAAACCATTTGGCAACTTGTCAGCAGGAAGGACCCAGAAACCCTCCGTATCCTGGACGATGTCATCATCCTTTGTGTTCATGCCAACCCCGATGGACAGGAGTTGGTTTCCAACTGGTACATGAGCAATCCGGACACCTTGAAACGATCGTATGCCCAATTGCCCCGACTATACCAGAAGTATATCGGACACGACAACAACAGGGATTTCTACATGATGAACATGAAGGAGACTCAGAATATCAGCAGGCAACTCTATGTGGAGTGGATGCCCCAGATCATTTACAACCATCACCAGGCTGGACCTGCAGGTTCGGTGGTGGCGGGTCCTCCTTACCGGGATCCTTTCAATTATTTGTTCAATCCGCTGGTTATAAGCGGAATAGATGCTGTCGGTGCTGCGATGAGCAACAGGCTAAATACAGAAGGAAAGCCTGGATACACCGAGCGCGGCGGTTCTGTCTTTTCGACCTGGTACAACGGCGGATTGCGTACCACCGCCTATTTTCACAACATGATCGGTTTGCTGACGGAGATCATCGGAAGCCCGACTCCCTCCACCATCCCGCTTGTACCAGCCAGGTTATTGCCAAATGGCAATACCCCCTATCCTGTGATGCCCCAGAAATGGAACTACAGAAAGTCAATCGACTACTCCGTTTCACTGAACTATGCCGTCCTCGATTTTGCTTCACGCAACCGTGAACATCTGCTTTACAACATTTACTGCATGGGAAAAAGCGCCATTGAAGCCGGAAGTCGCGATCATTGGACCATTACGCCGAAGCGGATTGAGACACTCGGAAATGCATCCAGAAAAGATCCGAAAAGCAGGAGAGGAGCCGATACCACCCGAGCCGCATCGGGCGAAAGGTCAGATACCATACCACTTAAATATTACCAGGTATTGTTTAAAGACTCTACTTTGCGGGACCCTCGCGGTTACATTCTTCCATCCGACCAACCGGATTTTGCGACAGCGGTGAAATTCGTCAACGCACTGATCCGGTCTGGAATCCGCGTTAGCAGGGCCGAAAAGACATTCGTCGTCGATGGCAGGCAGTTTCCTGCCGGTTCCTTTGTCGTGAAGACCAACCAGGCATTCAGGCCACACGTATTGGATATGTTTGAGCCACAGGATCATCCAAACGATTTTCAATATCCGGGAGGCCCTCCTGTCAAGCCCTATGACATTGCAGGCTGGACTCCGGCTTTTTCCATGGGACTGACATATAGTCGGGTACTTCATGCTTTTGATGGGCCCTTCAAGCTCCTTCCCTATGGTGAAGTTCAGTCTCCTGCCGGAAGTTTTAAAGAAACCGGGTCTACCGTCGGATACGTGCTGGATTCGCGCAGCGATCCAGCCTTTGTCGCGGTCAATGAATTGCTGCGTTCAGGGGTGTCAGTCTATCGGTTTACCTATGAAAAGGGGGATCAACCAATTTTTGGACAAGGATCATTTTACATTCCGGCTAGCGCGAAAGCCAAACAGCTGCTTGAACATTCCACTGCCGAACTTGGACTTTTCGTTACCCCGGTTACCAGAAAACCTGGCCATTTGATGCGGAAAATTGCACCCCTTCGCATTGCTCTTTGGGATACCTATGGAGGTTCCATCTCTGCCGGATGGTTGAAATGGATCCTGGAACAACATCATTTTACCTATCAAACCATCTATGCAAAAGAGATCGATGCGGGTAACCTGCACAAAAAATACGATGTCATTCTGTTCGTAGGAGGTGCAATCCCTTCTCTTGTAAAAGCCGAGAATTTCGGGCCAAGGGATACCACCAAAATCACCGATTTGCCGGAAGCTTACAGGTACCAGTGGGGTAAACTTACCGCGGATACCTCCGTTGTCTCCTTGAAGAAATTTATGGAAAGCGGTGGAACAACGGTTGTTATGGGTAGGAGCACGAATCTTGCCTACGATCTGAAGTTGGGTGTTGCCAATGCCCTGGTGGAGATGAACAAGGGTAAGCAAATACCGCTTTCTGCCGATAAGTTTTACATTCCAGGCAGCTTGTTACAAGTTCGGATTGATTCAACCCTTTCTGCTGCCTGGGGAATGCCCTCCAGAGCAGATCTCTTTTTTGATTCGAGTCCTGTCTTTACCTTGACCCCGGAGGCGATCAGCCAGGGGCTGATTAAACCACTTGCCTGGTTCGACTCGGCCTTGCCACTTCGAAGTGGTTGGGCCTATGGACAGGAGTATCTGCAAAATGGGGTGGTAGCCTTCGAGGCAAAAGTAGGGGCAGGAAAGTTGTGTGCCTTTGGGCCTGAGATTACATTCAGGGCTCAAACCTACAGTACCTTTAGGCTGGTTTTCAATCAGCTCTATTCGGGCAATTAATTTTAACTGATGAAAGTGCAGGTTTGGTTTATAATTCACTAATTCTTATGTTAAATTCACTCATTTTATTCGGATAATTCGAAAAAAGGAATCAAATATTGAGATAATTCTTTTTTATTTCTTCAGGATCAATTATATTTACAATCTAAATCAACGACTTGGATAGCGCTGCTCCCTTGCAGTTTGTGATACTAAAATTGTTTTGCCGCGCAAAGCTTTAGCAAAAGAGGAAAAGAAGATTGCCCTACCTTCTTCTGATCTTTGATACCTTTTGTTAACGATTGATTTCTTTATTCTCTTATTGTTGTTCTCATCAACGCTCTTTTGGATGCTTGATAGGAAAAAAGTTCGAATGGTTCGGATTAACCGGATTGTTTGATGGACTATGGATCTTCTCTTGTTCCGGGGTATTCCATGGAGGCAAGAATGGTTAAGGGGATAATCTTGGTAAATTCTGACCTAAAATAAATAAACGAACAAGTCAACGGATGAAAAACGACACAGGGAATTTGGCCCGGTCTTTCTTTTCTTCGGAAAACAGGGAAGAGCTTTTTAAATCTGATCCTGACAAGCGGATTTTAGCAGCCGTAGAAAAGGGATCAAAATACGACTCACTTTTTGAATTTGCACCCATGGCAGTTTTTCTTGGAAATACTGCCGGCAAAATTCTGATGGTCAATCAAAAGGCCATTGAATTGACAGGCTGCTCAAAGGAAGAACTTCTGGTTATGAATTTTCTGTCCATTTTCCCGGATAGTGATAAGGCTGAGAGAAAGTTGGTACACGATGGGATCAGTCAGGGATTGACATTTTCTACAGAGACGGAGATCAACAGGAAAGGTGGAGATGTGGTCTTTGTAGAAATCACGGTGCGGGTTTTGAAGGAGGATGAAACGATATTGGTGTTCCTTCGGGATATTTCTGAACAAAAGCAGATTGAAAATTCCCTGAGGGAGCGTGAAGTCAGGCTTCGTGAACTCAACGCAACCAAGGACAAGTTTTTTTCCATCATTGCCCACGATCTGAAGAGCCCTTTCAATGCCATTGTCGGATTCAGCAATTTGATGACAGAGCAAATAAAATTGAAAGATTACGATGGAATTGAAGAATATGCAGAGATTATCCTGAATTCATCTACCCGGGCGATGGAATTGCTGAAAAACCTGTTGGAGTGGTCCCGCTCCCAAACAGGAAGAATGACCTTTAATTCAGAATACCTGGATATTTCCCTTCTGATCAGGGAGACCACCGATCTTTTGAAGGACTCAGCCCAGCAAAAATTAATTTCCATTTTGGTGGATGTCCCTTCCAACATGCAGGTGATGGCAGATCGTGCCATGATCAACAGCGTACTTAGAAACTTACTTTCCAATGCAATTAAATTCACCCATACCACCGGACGTATCTTCGTGACTGCGGTTCAGAACAGGGATGAATGCCAGATAAGTATCCGGGACACCGGCGTGGGTATCGGGAAAGAGAACATCAGCAAGCTATTCCGGATGGATGAAAGTTTTTCCACAGTGGGAACCCACAACGAAAAAGGCACTGGGTTAGGCTTGTTACTTTCGAAAGAATTTGTTGAAAAGCACGGTGGTAAAATTTGGGTAACGAGCGAACCGGGGAAAGGAAGTACCTTCTATTTTACCATACCAGTCGTATTGTACTAATCCAGTGGAATCAGCGGAGGTGATCCGCTGAAAAGTGCAATTTGTTTTGGTCCCTTTTGCAAAGCCAGCTCTGGTTTGCAGGAAAAATCATTTAATATG
The DNA here is from genome assembly GCA_903854235.1 of uncultured Bacteroidia bacterium. GTDB lineage: Bacteria > Bacteroidota > Bacteroidia > Bacteroidales > Prolixibacteraceae > CAINVV01. The sequence goes on from CAINVV010000154.1 coordinate 41,514, forward strand.
GGGGAATTTTCCCTTGTTGCCATCTGCAACCCCCACCTGGAAGGGGGAACAATTCTACATGCGGTAAAAAATTGCGTAATACTAAATTTGTTTTGATTATTTTTACTTCTGTATTATTGCAGTGAGTCGATTTTTATTCGGACGTATTGCCATCTGCCTGATTTTTGACAAAAAGTACCAATAAATTGAAAGTTTATGTCATTATCAATTGCCTCCTTCCTTGTTAGTTTGGCTTGTTCTGACCGTTTCAGGAAGTTTTCCAAAACCAACCAGCTTCCGCATTGGGAGAAACTATTCAGAAATGCGCTCTTGTTCTCCGTCGGGCTGTTTGCAGTGGAGGCCATCGTATCGGATGGGGAATACTTCAAATGGATATGGCACCTGTATCTAATTGTGCTCATTGTCATTCCCTTGCAGCAGGTAGAGCTGCGCCCGTTGCGCATGTTCATTCTTGCCTTCGCCCCATATGTATTGGTGTCTTCGTTGAATGACCTGGTACAAGTAGTCAATGCCGACTTTTTTAAAGACAACGAAAGTTATTTTAAGAATGCGATTGGCATCACCTTTATCTGGTTTGCAGCACTCCTGTACAGTCAGAACCGGCAGACTAAAGCTGCAGAACGTGAACGGCTCAGACGGCTTAGGGAGGATGAAATCAATAGATCCATCGCCATTCGGAAAGTAGAACTGGAAGCACTGGTAACGGAGCGAACAGCAGAACTAACCAGACAAAAAGAGGAGCTTGAGACCGCTTTGACAGAATTGCAAACCACCCAGTCCCAACTTATTCAGTCCGAAAAGATGGCCTCACTCGGCGAATTGACCGCTGGAATTGCCCATGAAATTCAAAACCCGCTTAATTTTGTCAATAATTTTTCGGAGGTAAGCAATGAACTGCTGGATGAGATGCAGACTGAAATGGACCAGGGAAATACGGAGGAGGTAAAGGCGATCGTGGTGGACCTGAAGCGAAACCTGGAGAAGATCAACCACCACGGCAAAAGGGCAGATTCCATCGTGAAAGGAATGCTCCTCCACTCGCGGGCCAGTTCGGGGGTGAAAGAACCTACCGACCTTAACGTGCTGGCCGATGAATATCTAAGGTTAGCATACCACGGACTGCGTGCAAAAGATAAATCCTTCAATGCCAAGTTTGAATCCGATTTTGATGCTTCCATCGGAAAGATCAATGTAATTCCCCAGGATATCGGCAGGGTGATCCTTAACCTGCTCACCAATGCCTTTTATGTAGTGGATGAAAAGAGAAAACAATTGGGTGATTCCTACCAGCCAACGGTATCCATCTCAACAAAAAAAGTCGGTTCTGAGGTGGAGATTCGGGTGATAGACAATGGGAATGGCATTCCTGCGAAAATCATAGACAAAATATTTCAACCTTTCTTCTCGACGAAACCCACCGGAGCGGGTACCGGATTAGGATTGTCGCTCTGTTATGAGATCGTCACGAAGGGTCACGGTGGAGAATTGAAGGTAGAAACAAAAGAGGGGGAGGGATCTGTTTTCATCATTCATCTTCCGGTTTGAAATTTTTAGGTTATGGCAAAAGTATTGGTTGTCGACGATGAACGAGATATTCAGGATCTCTTTCTCCAGCATTTCAGAAGGGAGATCAGGCAGGGAGATCTGGAATTTGTCTTTTCCTTTTCGGGAGAGGAGGCCATGTCGTTCATTGAAAATCCGGAACACGAGGCAGTTTTGATTTTGTCCGACATCAACATGCCTGGCATGAGCGGACTGGAATTACTGAAACACATCAAGGAGAAATATGCGACACCTCCTCCGGTAGTGATGATGATCACTGCCTATGGCGATGAAAATAATTACAGGATGGCGATGAAATTGGGAGCCGATGATTTTTTGACCAAGCCATTGGACTTCCGTTCGCTCAAAGAGAAATTAAAAACTAAAATCCTATGATTAAAATTTTGATTGTCGATGACGAGACAGATTTGGAGGTACTCATCAGGCAGAAATTTCGCAAGAAGATACGGGAACAGCATTACGAATTTGTATTTGCGGTTAATGGCAACGACGCGTTGAAAAAGCTATCCGAGTTTCCCGACGTCGAGATTGTCCTGAGTGATATCAATATGCCGGAGATGGATGGCCTGACCCTCCTGACAAAAATCAACGAGACCAGTCCGCTGGTAAAAACGGTCATGGTATCCGCCTATGGCGATATGGAGAATATCCGCAAGGCGATGAACCGCGGTGCCTTTGACTTTGTCACCAAGCCTGTTGATTTTGAGGATCTGGAGCTAACCATGGAAAAAACCATTCAGCACGTTTACCTGATCCGGGAAACCCTGAAGGCAATCAAGGAAAACAACATTCTGAGGATGTATGTAGATGAGACGGTCCTCAATTTTATGGGAAGCCGTGAGTATGAAACCTCCATCATGGCGAATGAAACCGTTGAGGCCACCGTAGCTTTCATCGATATCTGCAGTTTCACTTCCATCAGTGAAAAGGAAACACCCGATACGGTGGTGGCCATGCTGAACCTCTATTTTGATTTGATGGCCAAAGAGATCATCGCCCAGAAAGGAATCATTGATAAATTCATTGGAGATTGCGTGATGGCTGTGTTCAAGGGTCCCTATCATCCCGACAGGGCCATTGATGCCTGTCTGGCCATTCGAAGTAAGATTGAAGCCTTGCAGGGAAGTGCCGATTTTATGCCCAAAGTCTCCATCGGCATCAATTGTGGAGAGATGATCTCCGGCAATATCGGTTCCGTAACCCTGAAAAGACTTGATTACACTGTGATAGGGGATACCGTGAACACGGCGCAGCGGTTGCAGCGTGCGGCAGGAGTGGGGCAAATCGTTATCTCTGAGGCTGGTTATGAGCGGGTCAGGCAATCCTTCAACTGTAGAATGATTGGATCTACCTGCCTGAAGAACAAGGCTGAAGAGGTAATGCTCTATGAAGTACTGAATTAGGACCATTAAAGTTGTGAGATGATTGAATACGAAAGGGTATACGCATTTGTGATGGAGAAACTGGAGCGTGAGTTGCCAGATGATCTTACTTACCACCATACCGGTCACACCAGAAGTGTCATCGCGGATGCAGAACATTTGGGCATTGCCGAGCATCTGTCAGAGGAGGATTTGATTTTACTGAAGACTGCCGCACTCTTCCACGATGCCGGGTACCTGGAACAGTACAGCGGTCATGAGGAACGCTCCTCCCAACTGGCGGCAAAGATCCTTCCGGACTTTGGATACAACCAGAATCAGATTGCATCGGTTTGCAGGATGATTGCCGTCACCCGATTGCCCTCGACCCCTTCGGATCTGATGGACCAGATTATTTGTGATGCAGACCTGTATTACCTTGGTACGGAGGAGTATACGGCACTGTCCGATAAATTGTTCCCGGAGATGAAGAAATATGGCATCCTGAAAACCAGAACGGAATGGCTCCTTAAACAAGTCGAATTTCTCTCTGCTCACAAATTTCATACAGGAACCGCCATCCGGGAAAGGGAAGTGCAGAAACAAAAAAATCTGAAGCAACTCAAGGCAAAACTCGAATCCGGTTTTACAACTTCGAAAGGATCGAAGCCTCTTGAAATCTTGCAGGATATCTTGCTGACTCTTACAGGTGTTTTCTTTGCCGGATATGCTTTGAAAGGATTTCTGGTTCCCAACCATTTTTTCGATGGCGGGGTAACAGGAATATCCTTGCTTGTTCACGAACTGTACCAGGTTAATCTTGCAGTGGTGATTGTGCTGCTGAATGTTCCTTTCATCCTCATTAGCTTCTTTTCGGTAGGAAGCAGATTTGCCATCCGAACCTTCCTGAGCGTGATTCTTCTTGGTCTTTGCCTCACCTTGTTGCCCGAAATGGCCATCACATCCGACAAACTCCTGATCTCCATCTTCGGAGGGGCATTCCTGGGGATTGGAATCGGTCTGATTATGCGGGCTGGTGCTGCCCTGGACGGGATAGAGGTTTTGGCTCTCTATACCTTAAAGCGGACCTCGTTCACCATTTCGGAGATCATTCTCGGCATCAATGTGATGATCTTCGCCATCGCGGCCTTTAAGTTCGGGGTCGAAACGGCCCTTTATTCCATTCTGACCTATTTTACTGCAACGAGATGCATTGATTATGTAGTGGAAGGTATTCAGGCATTTACCGGTGTGACCATCATCTCCGGCAAAAGCGAACAGATCAAATACAAATTGGTGAACGATCTCGGAAGAGGAATTACCGTTTACAAAGGCGAGCGGGGTTTTCTTCCTGGAAAATTCGAAATCAGCGCCGATTGTGACATCATTTTTACCGTCATCACCAGATTGGAATTGCGGAAGTTGAAGAACCTGGTTTACAACGTGGATCCCAATGCCTTCGTTTTTGCCAACACCATCAAGGAGGCTTCGGGCGGTGTCATCAAACGCCGACATCACCACTAATCCTAAAATCTTTTCCATGAGTACAACAGAGGGAAATGCCCGTGTTCCAGTTGCCGGGGATAAGGAGACTGGGGAACCAGCCGAATCAAAAGGTTCGGATTTGATCAAATTTGCCAAAAAGCTTTCCAAGAGGTACCGGTGTGCCGGAGAGGGAAAATTCAGTCTGGAGGATTACCCGAAAGATGGTGGCTCCGACTTGGGTTCAGATGGTAAAGCGTTGGCAGAGAAGGTTCTTGCATCAAGTATTCAGTCTTTATCTGAGATGCAGGACAAGTTGTATGCCCAGGACCGATGGTCGCTGCTGGTCATTTTCCAGGCCATGGATGCGGCGGGTAAGGATGGGGCCATCAAACACGTGATGTCAGGTGTCAATCCCCAGGGGTGTGAGGTGACCTCCTTCAAGGCACCCAATGCAGAAGAGCTCGACCACGATTATTTGTGGCGTTGCATGAAGCACCTTCCCGAAAGGGGCAAAATCGGTATATTTAACAGATCCTACTATGAAGAGGTACTGGTCGTCAGGGTCCATGACGAGATTCTGAAATCTGAAAAATTGCCTGCCGAATTATTTACGGAAGATATCTGGAAAGAACGGCTGAATGACATCGGAAATTTTGAATCCTATCTCAACAACAATGGAATCCTGGTAGTGAAAATTTTTCTCCACGTATCCAAAAAGGAGCAGAAGAAGAGATTCTTGGAACGGATTGACACCCCGGAGAAAAACTGGAAATTCAGCAGCTCCGATCTGAAGGAACGGAAATACTGGAAAGAGTACATGGATGCCTACGAGCATCTGATCCGGAAAACAGCCACGGAAAGATCCCCCTGGTACATCGTTCCTGCCGACGACAAGCATTACGCCAGAATTATCGTGGCCGCTGCGATTCTTCACGCGCTGGATTCCATGAACCTTTCCTATCCTACGGTCAGCAAGGAGCAGGTTGCCGAATTGCAAAGGCTGAAGCAAGAACTGCTCAACGAAGATTAAACAATAAAAACAACAGGTGTTGAGTAAGATAATTAAACTCAAATGGAAGGGAGTATGCATTTCGATGCTTGCGATGGCAGGTGTCATGATCCATCTGCTTCTTTTCCGGGACTTGGGCTTTCACAGGGATGAATTGTTGTTTTTTTCGCTGGGTCAACACCCTGATTTCGGCTATTTTTCTGTTCCCCCGATGATTGGATTCCTGGCCTTTGTGTTGAGCAAACTTTTGGGATACAGTTTGTTTGCGGCAAAAATAGTCCCGGCTTTGCTATGCGGAGTAATGGTATGGTTGTGTTCAGAGATGGCAGGAGAACTGGGAGGTTCTTTTTTTGCGCGTTTACTAGCGGCCATCGGTTTCCTTTCGTCTATCCTTTTTCTCAGGGCCTTCAGCCTTTTTCAGCCGGTATTCCTGGATATTTTTTTCTGGACGGCGGCACTCTATTTTCTGCTTCGCTATATCAATACGGAGCATCGGAAATATTTGATTCTTTTCGGGGTTAGCGTCGGATTTGGACTTTTGGACAAATACAACATCCTGTTTCTGGTGATGGCCGTTCTGGTCGTTCTCCCGTTAACCCGGTACCGGAAACTGTTTAGGGCAAGGGAATTCTACCTCGCCATACTTGTCTCCTTCATCATCCTGTTGCCGAATTTTATCTGGCAAGTTAGCCATGGGTTACCGGTATTGGAGCACATGGTTGAGCTAAGGAGAACTCAGTTGAACCAAATGGGAACTGCCACCTTTTTAAGGGAACAACTGATGATGGTATTTCCTGCGACCCTGCTCGCATTGCCGGGATTGTTTTACCTGCTCTTCGCCAGTCGGGTGGAGAAATTCAAATGGCTGGGCTACGTCATGCTGGTCATCCTTTCGTTGTACTTGTTTCTTCACGGCAAATCCTATTACTCCGCCGGAATTTATCCGTTGCTGATCTGTTCGGGCGCAGTTTTTTTTGAAAGGAGTCTTTCCAATGGATTTTGGAGGGCGGCGATTGTGGCGTTTTTGCTCCTTTTTACCTGGAGGATACTTCCAATGGGTATTCCATCCAAATCGCCGGAGAATCTGGTTGCCTATTTCGATCGGGTTGCCACCATCACGCACGACGATGCCATCAGGCGGTATGAAGACAATTCATACCGCAAACTTCCGCAGGATTATGCCGATATGCTGGGCTGGGAGGAGCTAACAGTACTCACCAATACTGCCTGGCAGACGGTGGAGCACAAGGATCAATGCATCATCTTTGGGGACAATTACGGAGAGGCTGGAGCGATTACGATCCTGGGTAAAAAGTACAATCTGCCGGAAGCGATCAGTTTTAACGACAATTTCAGGTACTGGGTTCCAAAAACATTTGATAAGGAGATTGTCGAGCTGATCTATATCAACCACGAGTTGGGAAAGGATGTTCGGCTTTTATTCGGAGATATTGTGGAAATAGGCCGAATCACCAATCCATTGGCACGTGAGTATGGCACCCGGGTTTTTTTGTGCAAAAATCCAACCCAAAGTTTCAACAATTTCTGGAAGGAACGGGTGGCCCGTCAACTCCCTTGATTACTGTTTGACTGACGGAATTATACCTTCCTAACCTGTCAGACCTTACCAGCTTTTGGCTGGTCCGTAATCTGGGCTTTTAAGGATTGCCAATTTCCCCTACTTTCGGGCCATTCCCTCCCCTATTCAAAAACGCTTTTTTTAAGTCCCTCTTGAAATATTCCTGTCTATCGATTTGGATGGAATAAGCCTGTTTTAAATACAAAGCCAGACTAAGGAAATCCTTGGCCTGGCTATGTATTTGAAGTGGATTGATTTTAATTCTTGATGCACCTTACGGAGAAGCCGTAAACCTTATCGTAATAATTTTTACCTATGGCTCCGGAAGTGTAGCTTAGATACCGGTACCAGGAGAAAGGAGTTGAATAGGAAGTTGCTGTCCACCAGTTTCCGCTAAATCCATAATTGTTGTAGGAACCGTTGTAGAAACGGTAGCCGCAGGGAATTGCCGTGAATCCCGTTGAATTGGTGGCATAGAGATTTGGACTGTACCAGTGATAGGTCGCGGCCTCTTTCAGTTTTCCGCCGGCCAGGGAATCCGTACCCAGGTAGGTCTGCAAGGTAACCCAATCTGCATCGGATGGAACATGCCATCCGGTCGGGCACAATTTTTTTGTGTCAACCGTGTACCAGTTGTACAAGGCGCCTGCTTTGGTCTTATAGGTAACGGAGTCGTCAGCGTAATAACTGTATGCAGGTGTTGTGAGGTTGGACCAGGTGGTTCTGTTGACCACATAAGGGATCTGTGTGCCATCGTTCAGTTTGATGGACCGAAGGTTTTCAGCCATCCACGTTTGCGACCCAATGGTAACAGTATTATATACATTTCCTTCGGAATCTGTTACAGAGGTTCCCGGAACCACGGTAGAAGTGGCAGAATCTTTCGAACAACTGGAAGGAAAAAACAAAACCATCCCCAGCAAGAAAATGAAACATATGATACTTAAGCTATTTTTTACCATCACTCAGATTTGATTTGAAACAGTCAATATTACGGTTTTCCGACATATAAATAGGCAGAAACACTATTTATCGCGGTAAAAATACCAAATCCATTCTCAACATTCGCTTTTATTTCTGAAATAGATATCGAATTTGTGCTATTCTGTTGAAAAAAGAGCACATATTCAGGCAGAATTTTGTAAAGGATCACGCGATGCATACCGTAATATTTAAAGGAACGGGCATTTAATTCGTAGGTGCTGCCGTTGGTGGGTGTATTCCGAAAGAAATCCTGCGCCTTGCTGTCCTTCGAGTCGATGGCAATTTTATCGGTCTCGACATTCTTGACATAGATCAGGTAATAGCCTTGGTCGGAGTTGGTCCATTTTACCGTGATGGGCGAGGGCATTTCACCCCCTGAACCACTTGCGGCAATTGCCAATGTAGAAGCCGACAGGGTCAGATTTTGTGGCTTTTCCGGGACAACCGTCGTGGCAGAAATGTCCATCCCATTGTAGGGAAAGGCAAGTTGATAGGTTTTGCCGGAAGCAATGATCAAGTCACTGTTTTGGTAAGTGCCATCCCCGTTGGAGGACATCACGTATTTCTTTCCGGAAAGCGTTTCTGTGATGCTGATGTTCAGTTTGGCGACATCCATGTCCGAAAGGGTCATGTCGCTGCTGAACGGAATCAGTTTGGAGACCTTCACAGTAGGAGAACCGTCTGCATACAGATACGATTCAACAACCGGTTTATCCTGAAAGCCTGTCACAATGGTCTCCTTGCAGGACATCAATAGCGCGAGGGAAATGAGTAGTATAAATTTTTGCATAATTTAGAACTTTACAGAGATGGAAAGATTGGGTGTGATTCCCAAATAGCTGATATCGCTTTCAAGGATCACATCATCCACAAGCTGATACTGTTTGGAACTGACATTGGTTCTGTTGTAAAGATTGAAAACCGAGAGACTGATTGCATTGAGCTTTCCTTTTTTCCCAAACATATCAAAACGGTAAGAGGCGGCCACATCCATCCTGTGGTAATCGGGAAGCCGGTAGGAATTTTTGTCGCTCACCGAGTAATAGGCTGAAGAGGTGCCATCAATTAAATTCAGTGTGTACCCTCCCAGCGGAGCGGTGTAAGGCCTTCCGGTGGCATAGATCCAGGAGGCTGAGAAATCAAAATTTCCGAATTTGTAGATGGCAACCATCTTTATTTCGTTGGTAACATCCTGGTTGGCATAAAAATATTTACTTGACTGAAGCGGGAATCTGTTTTTTACCTGACCCAGGGTATAGCAGATCCAGCCATTGAAATTACCGGCTTTCTTCTGCGCCAAAAGCTCCATCCCGATGGCATATCCATTGCCTGTAAAAAACTGTTCGGTCGATTGAACACTGGTCCCGGGTTGGGGTACTGACCGGTAACGCATCGAAAATTCATTCACATTCTGGTTTAATTTGTAATATCCTTCTGCACTGAACAGGTAATCCGACAGATCATAGTTGAGCCCGAGGTTGAAGTGTTTGGAGGAACTTACCGGAATGTCCTTGCCGTTTGACAAGATCCAGAAGTCGCGGTTGCCTGTCATGACATCTTCGCGCACCACCCTGTTGGCAAACTGATTGTAGAGCCCCGTGGCAAAATTGGCAGTCAGCCTCTTGGAAAACAGGTAGCTGGCATTCAGCCGGGGTTCCGGATAGATTTTTCCCGTTGCCGAAAAGAGATTGAAACGCAATCCGGGGGTGATGGTCAGCAGGTTGTCGAAAAACATCATTTTATCCTGCACGTATCCTCCGACAATGGCCGCCTTGATGTTTTTGTTCAGAATGGTCAGGGTGTCATTTTGCTGGTAGGTATAATCGATGGCATAATAGGTGCCAAAAGCCCCATATTCAAAAATATTTTTGTCATCATACACATATTTCCAGTCATTTTTAAGGCTGATGTCGATCAGGTTGTTGTTCTCAAGGATACCGCTCTTCATGATGGTCGAAACGCCATTGAGGTCTACGGTGATGCTCCGTCTTTCATCGCGGGTGCTGTAATAATCGGAGAAGCTGATCAGCGAGGTTGAGGTGAGGGTTTCGCTGATTTTCCGGGTCCATTTGAAACTTGCTCCCACATTCCCGTAGCGGGTATAGTCCGTATTGCTCATCGAGATGCTGCCCCCACTCAGGGAACTCCCCCCTGGAGGCGCTCCTCCGCCTCCCCGCATGCCAAAATGCGGCGTGTTGTCGAGGTAATCTGTTCCATTGAAAATACTGAGGGAGAAAACATCCTTGTCGGAGGCCTTGTAGGTGATTTTTCCATTTAAGTCGTAGAAATAGGAGCTGTTGTCTGAATTTCCACGTCCCATCACGAAAGAGTTTGAATTTCCTGTACTGGCCTTGCTAAGGCTGGTAATTTTATCGTACAGGTATCCCTGGTAAGACCTCCTGAAGGCAAAAAGCGAGGTAAATTTGTCTCCTTTCGGTATTTCAACATAGGCGTTTGTGCTCAGTAGGCTGACCTCCGCCCCTGCAGAGACTTTTTTGGCATTCCCGTCCTTGCCTGTAATTTCAGTAACACTGGATAGCCGACCCCCGAATTTGGAGTCAAAGCCCCCCTTGTGCAACTGTACATCCTTGATGGCGTTGGAGTTGAAGGCACTGTAGAAACCATAGAGGTGATCCACATTGTAAACGGTAAATCCATCGTAAAGAATCAGGTTCTGGTCGGGCGTCCCTCCCCTGACATACATTCCAGCCGACCCTTCGTTGGAGGCACTGACACCCGGCATCAGCTGAAACCCCCGCATGATGTCCTTCTCTCCGATGTTGGGCAGGATCTTCAGGGCAATGGGAGACATCTTTATTTTCTGTTCGATGGTCGATTGCTGCAGTGCCTTGTCGTCTTTCCTTCCATTCACAAAAACCTCCGTGATCCCGACGCTCTGCAGTTTCATTTCAACAAACAAGGAAGGATTTTCCTTCTGGGGAGTCAGTTCGATCTTCTTGGTGTGATATCCAAGGTAGGAAATCACGATCACGGCAGTATCAGCAGGGACCTTTTCCAGGGCAAAATGACCATTCTGGTCGCTGGTGACCCCTTTGGTGGTTCCCTCCACCATGATGGTGGCAAAAGGAATCCGCTCTCCATTGTCACTGTCAGCAATTTCGCCCGAGAGGAGAAAGTTTCGCTTGATCGGCTTCAGTGTTTTTCTGGACTGCTGCTTCTCCTCCTTAACAATCTCCTTGTGTTGAAGCAACTGGTTCAATTGCTCCTTGTCGCGGGCGATGTAGATGAATCCGTCTTTCCCGACCAGGGTGACCATGTCCCAGGCGGTGGTGAACATTTTTAATACGCCGGCAACGGTTTTTTCGTTGTCTGTCATCAGGGAGGTGTTGTATTTCTGCAAGGTGGTAGGGTCATAGACGAACCTGATGTTGAGGTCTTGGCCCATCTCAGTCAATATTTCATCCAACCGGCCGATGTAATTTTTTGGGAGTCTGAAGTTTTCTACCGTTTGTGCACCGGCAAGCAACGGCATTAGTAAAAAGAGGACGACGGGAACCAATTGCTTCATCATTGTTGAAACGAATTATGTTAGCCATCTTTAACAGGAATCTACAATAAGTTTCATCAATTTTAACCTTTGTTAACCGCCCGAAAGATGTGTGGTTAAAACTATTTGAATGGACTATTCGAAAAAAAAACAATCAGTGAATGGGCGAAAAGTATCAGTGAAACTACCGGATTAACACGTTTTCGCTCAGAAATGGCTATTTTGAGGTGTTAAAAATTGTTTTAATTGCTACTAGCAATTAATTTTCAGCTCCTGACGACCTTTGTTCCCAGAATTCGGCGCAGGAGTAAATATCTTGTGAATTTTTGCAAATTGATGCAGAAATTCCTTCAGGGGAAAATTGCATCCTTCGTCTTTTCCCAAGGGGGAGGTGTAGGGCAAAGGTTAACAAGTTATTTTTTTTTCAGCGAGGAAAATCTGAACCATCTGTTCCTAATATTTCTGATCTTTGAAATGCATTAAACCTGAAATGTGAAACACAATCGTTTGCATTTTGTGTGTGTCATAACTGTTAAATCAATATTTCTGAAAAATGCTGTTAAAAGACAAAATTGCCCTGGTGACCGGCGCAAGTCGCGGGATAGGGGCCGAAACTGCAAAATTGTTTGCCCGGGAAGGGGCCAGGGTGGTGGTGAACTTCAACAAGAATGTGCTTGCTGCCCAGGCGGTGGTTGAAGAGATTCAATCTAATGGAGGAGTGGCTTTTGCCGTTCAGGCGGATGTTACGGAGGTGTCACAGGTGGAAAACATGATGAGGCTGGTGGAAGCCCATTTTGGAGTAGTGGATATACTGGTGATCAACGCCGGACTCCACTTCAAGGTCGCTCCCTTTATGCAACTCACCTGGGAAGATTTTTCCTGGAAATATTATGGGGAGATGAAATCTTTCTACAACTCTGCCAAGGCGGTCATTCCAGGTATGCTTGCCAAAAAGAGCGGGGTCATTGTGGCGGTGTCGAGCGGACTGTCGAGGCATCCCGGATTTGGATTCTCTTCGCACAGTGCCTCCAAATCTGCCGTTGATGCTTTGGTGAAATCGCTGGCACTGGAACTGGGAGGAGCTGGCATTCGTGTCAATACGGTCGCTCCCGGACTGACCATCACCGACGCCACCAGCTGGATGCCCAAAGATCAGCAGGAACAAGCCGCCAACCACACGGCCTTAAAGCGTAACGGAACTCCGGAAGACATCGCCAGGGCCATCCTGTTCATGGCCAGTGAACTTTCGGGTCACGTAACAGGAACCTATTTGTCAGTCGACGGAGGTTCTGCCATGATCTGACCTGTTGCAGAAGTTTTGCAAAGGAAAAGAGTGAGATGTTTACACCTCATTTCTAATCCTTTGCAATTCTTCCCTCCTCCTTATTTAATCGTCATCCCCGTCTCCCTCGTTTTCAGCCTTGAAAAAGGCAGCATGAACGGGGGCTGGACAAGGGCTATCCAATCCAAATACCGAAGCCCAGAGGATGGCATTGAATTGGGCATCCGGAATACGGTCTTCCTTGCTAAAATCAAATTTTTCGCTGAGTCTGGATAATTTGTTTTCGGCAAGATTTTTCAGGTTGAAATCTACCAGGTTGGCGGTTGAATGAAAGACCGGATGGTTGGCCGTTTTGTTGAAGCATCTCCACATCGGCTGAGCCGCTGCATCATATTGACTCATGGGTGGCAATCCAAGAATCAATTCGATCGTTCTCAGGGCGGAGCTGGTCGAATACATGGTGTGATCGACGAATCCCTGCTTGACAAAACCTCCTGCCACGTAAGTCGTGGATCTGTGTGCATCCACGTGGTCCGGACCATTTTGGGCATCATCTTCCAGAATGATGATCACAGTTTCGTTCCAGATAGGTGATTTACTAAGGTATTCCACGAAGAGGCCACAAGCAAGGTCATTGTCTGCTGCATGGGCCTTGGGCGTTGGCCTTCCCACGCGAAGCCCCTCTGTATGGTCGTTCCCAAATCGGAGCGTATTTAACCGGGGAACATTTCCTTCAGATAATAGTTTTTCGAAGTCGGTTTTCCATTCCCTAAAACGAATCGTATCCCTGATTGCAAGATCCCAGCTATGATAATCCTTTGAGAAATGATCTTTCAGGGAGGGCAGATTGGGTGTTCTGGCATCCGAAATAAATTCACCGTAACTTCGGTAACTCACCCCAAATCTTTTGCAATAATCCCACAAAAAGCCTTTTTTGTTGTTGGCGATCTCAATATCTCCCTCTCCGGGATAGGATCCTCCCCGTCCGCCATAGCTGGTTGGCCAGTTCTTTTCGAGATAATCCGTAGCATAGGCACCCATCGTCCAGTTGTGACCATCGGCACTCACTTCACCGTCCACATAAAAATTGTCAAGCAGCACAAACTGCCGGGCAATGTTGTGAAGATTAGGCGTAATCTTCTCTCCGAAAAGCACCAGTCCGGGATCTCCGTTTCCCTCCTTGATGTCGCCAAGGACCTGATCGTAGGTGCGGTTTTCCTTGATCACATAAAAGACATATTTGATGGGAGATAGATCACCCACCCGCATGGGAATAGGGTTTCCCTCTTCTCCGGTACTGACCATCTCCCGCTCCTTGGAATAGGGTGTGTTTTTGTAAACCAATTGAGAATAAAGGGCAAGCTGACTGGCATCGGGTATTTGGATAGCTTGAAGGGTTCCGGTGAAGAGTCCACCGATGTACTGGACTTTCAGATTCTTAATATCCGCATGACGGGCAACTGCCTCGTTCTTACTCACCGGGCTGGGACCGAAAGGATTTGCCTTGGAGGTCAATCCTTTCCCATTGGCGACGAAAACCGTGTTTTTGACCACACGAACGGAGGTGGGATACCATCCGGTCGGAATAAAACCCCTGCTTTTGCTATTTCCCGGGGAACTTACATCGAAGACGGCCAGGCAGTTGTTATCTGCATTGGCGACGTACAACGTTTTTTCATCCTCACTCAAGGCCACACTGTTGGTGGTGGAACCGGTTGGGGAGTCCGGATAAAGGGCACAATTCAAAGTCTCGATGACCCTGTTCTGTTCTGTCGAGATGACGGATACCGAATTGTCACTGGCATTGCTGGCAAATAGATATTTCCCGTTGTGGCTGATGCATAAATCGTTCGGATGTTCACCTACCGGGATAGAACCCTTGACAAGCTGTTTTTCGGTATCAAAGAGCAGAATTTTGTTGCATCCCCAGCAAGAGACATACAGGATTTTGTTGTCTTCAGAAAGCAAGCAGGTATAACCTTCCCCGCCAAGGGGAATATGGCTGGTCACTTTTTTAGTTTTCAGATCGATGGCATAAAGGGAGTTGTTCTCCTTGGTAACGGTATAAAGCATTTGATGTTTATCATCCTCAGCGATGCCGGCGATGGATATTTTTTCGGGCCAGCGCTTGCCGATGACAAGGGTGTCGAAAGGAACGATCTTGTTGTTTTTTAACTGATAACGCATGATCCAGTTGTCGTTGCCTCCCGAGGCAAATAAAAATTTTCCGTCTTTGGAGAAGGTGAGCCCAAACCATCCTTTGGCAATCACGACTGAGTCGAGGAGCTGCATTTTTTCTGCATCTATCAGCTGGATACTCTGGTCACTCTCTCCATTGTTGGTAACCGCCAGCAACTTTCCCGAAGGAGAAACGGCGATGTTCAGGGGCAGGTCTCCAACAGGGAGCATTTTCCCGACAGGGGTCAGTTTCCAGCCGTTGGGCAGGGAAACCCTGGCGGACTCCAGGTCCTTCAGGCTTTGGGATTGTCCCCGGAAGGGGATAACCAAAAATAATATAAGGTATAACAACCAGAATGTCTTTCTAAATCTTGAATTCAGCATGGCAATTGGCATTGGATGAGGTTAATTAAATTAAGCTGTATTTGAATTTATTCTGGCCTAAAGTTCGTCAAATGTTTCGAATAATCGCTGACTTGCCTGCAAAAAGAGCGGTTCAAAAATCGGAAGATAATGTAGGCCTTCCAGGCATAGATGGAATGTCTTTTTTGGGAAAGCCAAACGTCAAAATTGAATATTCTCCTGCCCAACAGGGGAAAGGGGATTCGAGTCAAAAGAAACGAACAAGATTACATTTTGCTATATTTAGGATCTACTTTTATCCGCAAACGATTCAATATGGACAATCAAAGGAAGTTGGTCAGAACGCTCGGACTGGGCTATGTGGTAATTTTTGTTGTTGCAAACATCATTGGTTCAGGAGTATATAAGAAAATTGCCCCAATGGCGGCCGAACTCCACTCCTCAGTTTGGATTCTGATGGCCTGGATTGTAGGGGGTATCATCACCCTCTTTGGCGCCTTGAGCAATGCCGAAGTGGCCGGATTGTTGGCGGATACAGGTGGAGATTTTGTCTATTTCAAGAAAATTTACAACCGATTTTTTGCGTTCATTTATGGCTGGTCCCTCTTCACGGTGATTCAGACAGCCACCATCTCCTCGCTTGCCTATGTATTTGCCCAGTCATTGAACAGTATTGTCCCTATTCCCGAAGTGTTTCCATCGTTGCAGCATTTTTCAATAGGGGGAGTCTTCTTCCCTTTCCAGGATTTTGGAGTCAAGCTGACAGCCATTGTGTTGATTCTGCTGCTGACAGGACTTAATATCACCGGATTGAAAAGCGGTGCCGGAGCCAGCAAAGCCATCTTGCTAATGGTGTTTACCGGACTCCTTGTGATCGTCTTTTTTGGTCTGTCGCACAGTGGTGTCAAGCCGGCCAACTTTATGGATGTCAGTGACCTGACCAGGGGAACAGTTACTCTTTCTTCCTTCTATACCGCCATGCTGGCGGCCTTCTGGGCCTACCAGGGATGGGTTTCCGTCGGATTTATCGGTGGCGAGGTGAAGAACCCCACTAAAAATATCCCCAAAGGCATCGTCATGGGTGTTTTTGTGATCATCTTTATCTATCTGCTGGTGAATGTCACCTACCTGACCTTGTTGTCCATACCACAACTCGAACAGATCCACGCAGCAGGCAACCAGATTGCCGCCGTGGAAGCGGTCAGGAGTTTCTGGGGCGCCGGCGGCGTACTTTTCATCTCCCTGTTGATCCTCCTAACCACCCTGGGTTGTACCAATGCCAGCATCCTTACGGGAGCACGGCCCTACTTTGCCATGGCTAACGAAAGGTTGTTCTTCCCATCCATTGGGAAGCTCAACAAGGCGAATGTTCCTTCCAATTCGCTGCTCTGGCAGGGAGTTTGGGCCTCCGTATTGGTCTTGTCAGGAACATTTGATCAGCTGACGGACATGATCATTTTCGCCGTTTTCATCTTTTATGGTGCTTCCTCTCTGGGCGTATTTATCCTTCGACGCAAGATGCCGGATGCGGTCAGACCTTACAAAGTATGGGGATATCCTGTCGTACCAGCAATCTTCATCCTCTTTTGCATTGGGTTGATCTTCAATACCATCATCGCCAGACCGCGGGAAGCTGCCATCGGCATGACCCTGATTCTGGCAGGGATACCAGTCTATCTTTACCTGCAAAGGAAATACCGCAATCAGGGAGAATGAGAAAGAACGATTGGAAGTTTTAAATATTGCCGCCTTGTTGTTTGAAAACAAACAGATATTGGTAATTTTGTTTTTCAATTTGACCAAGTGAGCTGCCAACCCTCCCTTTCTGATTTTGGACAATCACCCGGTATGTCAGGATAATCTGGAATGAAAAAGACTGGATATTTTTTGCTTAGATCTCTTACCTGGTTCATTCAATTGTTCCCGCTTGGGTTTCATTACCTTGTTTCCAATCTATTTTATTATGTTGCCTATTATCTCCTTCGTTACCGTCGCGGTGTTGTGGCTACCAATCTTGCGAACTCCTTTCCCGGTAAAACAGAAGAGGAACGTGATCTGATCGCCAGAAAATTCTATCATCATTTGTGTGACACCATTTTCGAAACGCTCTATTTTGACAGGATATCGGAGAGGGAAGGGAAGCGACGCGTAAAATACCTCAATCC
>CAINVV010000155.1 GCA_903854235.1 uncultured Bacteroidia bacterium
AACTTATTTGTAAAGAGGTGATTTTTCGCCTCTTTTTTTATTCCAATGTTCGATCTTTGGCACCTTAAAACAAATAGCTATCCGACAATTAAAAAATTTTCGGGGAGCAATATTTTTTCACCACTCCACCGATAGGCAGTCAGTTTGCCAGTGGTATCAACGCAGCTATCCAGGCAACAAATATTCTCCTGAACGATTTCCGCCCCTTCAGAAAGGCAGTAGTGCCCAAAAAATACGACGGGCTGATCTGGCAGGTAGGGTTCAAAGAGCGGGGCAATTTCTTCGGGAAAATGGTAATCCGGCAAAATGAATTTGTTGCCGAAATAGAGCTGCCGAAAGGTCAAGTTTCTGGGATTCGTCCACCATTTAAGGGTAAAGACCTTCCTGCTAAGGCCTTTGCTGCATTTAATGATCAGATCTTTGGGGCTCTTGAACTCAAGCCCTTTGAGTAGTTTATAGACAATGACCGCCATATCCGGTCGTTTTTCGTGCATTTCCCGAATAAATTTCTTTTTCAGCCGACCCTTGGGAAGATACTCCTTCAGCCTGTTGATTTCCTGGTCGTTCCAATAGGCGTGTGCGACACGGATCTCCCCTAGATCCAGGAAAAATGGCAGGGTACGCATCCATTTCAGGTGATCTTCCCACTCCTCTTCCAGATTTTTAAAAACAGTCAGCGTTTTTTGGATTTGTATCCTGTTTCCGGCGATGTGGCGGGACATGAAGGTTCCATTGTCGTCCTTGATGTGGTAGAGGATGGAGCTGTATTCGTGGTTTCCCAGGGTGGCCAGGGCACTGCCGGATTCTACCATACTACGTACCAGTTGCAGGGTCTCTCTTATCTCGGGCCCACGATTGATAAAATCGCCCACGAAGATGGCCTTTCGGCTGCGATGTCGCCAACTTCCGTCAGACCGTTTGTATCCCAATTCGGTCAGCAGCCGTTTCAATAAGGTTGCATATCCGTGAATGTCTCCAATGATGTCGTATCCGTCCATGCGTAGTGCTGAAGTTGCCGGCCCCGTTCGGCAGGGTTCAGTCTAGCCCCCTGTTAAATTAGATTTGTTTCCCAATTTACTAATAATTATCCGGCGAGAAAAAAACCTGTCATAAAAATGATAAAAATTACATTTTTGTCTTTCAAAAAACTTCTCCTTTGTATAAGTTTACATGCTGACTTTATGAAATAAAACAAGCCAATCAATTAGCGTATCTTCAATTTTGAAAAAATGGCTCTGCTTTGTGTGAGCCCATTTGCCTTCATAAAGCCATCGTCCGGCACTTGTACCGATTTTAATGACATAAAAATTATATTATCCTATTATTCAATTACTCATGAATATCAAAAAAGAAATTTTCGGCCAGTGCCCCAGAGGAGAGAAAGTATTTCTTTATACCCTCGTCAACCCTAACGGAATCACAGTAAAAATCACCAATTACGGTGCCATCATCACCTCCGTCACGATGCCCGACAAGAATGGGCTGAGGGAGAATGTCGTACTTGGATTTAACACACTGGATGAATACCTTTCGTCGGAATACCTGGCCAGTTATCCCTATTTTGGGGCTGTTTGCGGTCGGTATTGCAACCGCATTGCCGGTGGAAAATTCACTGTTGAAGGGGTCAATTACCAGCTTTACATCAACAATGGTCCCAATTCTCTCCACGGCGGACAAACGGGTTTCGATAAGATGGTGTGGGCACCCAAGACCATTGAGATGCCGGATTTTGTCGGACTGGAATTAAAATACCGCAGTGTTCACCTGGAGGAAAATTATCCCGGAAACCTGGATATAAGCATCCTTTACAAACTAACGCACAAGAATGAATTGCAGATCGAATACAAGGCCGTGACGGATCGTACCACGGTCGTTAACCTGACCAATCACACCTATTTTAACCTGAATTGCGGAAAGGAAAACGTACTTAACCACCAGTTGCAAATCAACAGCAAGAAGCGGACAGTGAACGATGGTAATCTGATACCTACAGGTGAAATTGCGGATATAACCAATACTCCATTCGATTTTTCAATCACAAAGCCCGTTGGTCAGGATATAGCGGCACTCTCTGATGGGTACGATCTGAATTATCCGCTTGGCAATCAGGATCACAAACTGCTCTTTGCCGGAAAGCTTTCCGAGATGCAAACCGGAAGGTCAGTGTCTGTTTTCACGACGGAACCGGGTATTCAGCTGTATACCGGATATTATATCCCGACCCTGGATAGGCGCTTTGGAAGATACAGCGGTCTGGCCCTCGAAACCCAGCATTATCCCGATTCTCCCAATCATCCCGAATTTCCAACCACGGTTTTGCATCCCGGAGAAACTTACAAATCAAAGACTTCCCTTCATTTTGAAACAAGTCATTGATGGTTCGGGAAGAGTTCCAAGAGATTCACAACAATGAAAAGCCTATTCTTAAATTTGAGTATCCGGGGATGTTATTTACAATTATCCAAAAAATGGTATTTTCGTAGAGAGATTAGATCTGAATTGCAGCAAATTTGACCAACCCAATGCAATCCATCCGAAGAAAACCGATTGATTTCAGCGGCCGAGGGCGTTCAATCAGACAATTAAACCAAATGCGTACGAATGAAAACATTGATCGAACTTTTTGAAAAAAGTGTACTGAAATTTCCTGAAAACCCTTTACTGTGGGAAAAATCAACTGGAAAGTATGTGCCCTCCTCCTACAAACAGATTCAGCAATCTGTCTACCAGTTTGGCGCAGGCTTGATGTCGCTCGGGCTGAAAAAGGGGGACAGATCTGGACTCCTTTCAGAAGGCAGAAATTTCTGGCTGATCAGCGAACTCTCCGTCTTGTACTGTGGTGCCATCAACGTTCCGCTCTCCGTCAAACTGGAAGCTTCTGAACTGAGATTCAGGATTGAACATTCGGGTGCGAAAATGATGATCATCTCTTCGGGACAAGCTTCCAAACTGGCCGAAATCATAGACCTGCTTCCGGCTTTGGAAATTGTGGTGGTCCTCGATGGAGAAGCAAGAGCAGGATCAAAAGAGATTTCAGCAAGTGAGGTACTTGCCAAAGGGGTCGAGTTTCTTTCCGTTGAAGAAAACAGAATTGCCTTCGAACAGGTTTGGCAGAACATTCAGCCGGATGATGTGGCCAACATCTCCTATACCTCCGGCACGACGGCTGATCCCAAGGGTATCATGCTCACGCATTACAATTATACGATCAATGTGATTCAGGCAAACAATGTTCTGGATATCGGATCCGAATACATTACCCTGGCGACCCTGCCCTGGGACCACTCCTTCGCGCACACTGCCTGTCTCTATACTTTCATGATGAAAGGAGCTTCCGTTGCCTCCATTCAAAACGGCAAGACTCCCCTCGAGACCCTGCGCAATGTACCGCAGAATATTCAGGAGATCAAACCCTACATCATGATGAGTGTGCCTGCCCTTTCCAAAAACTTCAGGAAGAATATCGAAAAGGGAATCCAGGCCAAGGGTGCCTTCACGGAAAAACTTTTCAATCACGCCCTCCGAGTCGGTTACGCTTACAACGGTGATGGATGGAACAAAGGAGCAGGATGGAGGATCCTTCTCAAGCCACTTGTTAAATTGTACGATAAAATCATCTTCACCAAAATCAGGGCCAATTTTGGCGGCAACCTCAAATTTTTCATTGGAGGTGGGGCCCTGCTCGACATTGAATTGCAAAGATTCTTTAGCGCGATCGGCATTCCCGTGTTCCAGGGATACGGGTTAACGGAGGCCTCTCCCATCATCTCTGCCAATTCGCCCCTTGCGGTCAAATTCGGCTCTTCAGGTAAGATTGTCAGTTTTCTGGAAACAAAGATCGTGGACAACGACCACAACGAACTCCCCATTGGCCAAAAAGGCGAAATCATCGTGAAGGGAGGGAACGTGATGAAGGGCTACTGGAACAATCCCAAGGCAACGGCAGAAACGATCATCGACGGATGGCTTCACACCGGCGACATGGGATACTTGTCGAAAGACGGTTACCTCTATGTGATGGGCAGGTTCAAGAGTCTGCTGATAGGCAATGACGGCGAAAAATACAGTCCGGAAGGTATCGAGGAAGCCATCGTCGACCAATCCCCGATCATTGAACAGGCAATGTTGTACAACAACCAGAATCCTTATACCGTTGGGATGTTCGTACCCAACATACCGGAAATCAGCCGTCAACTGGAAAAGCAGGGCATATCCCTGAAGAGCGAAACCGGTCATGAAAAGGCGCTGGAAATGATTAAGCAAGAGGTGGATCAATACAAAAAGGGTGGAAAATTCGAGAACATATTCCCCGAGAGATGGCTGCCCGCCAGCATTCTGGTTTTACCGGAGGCTTTTACAGAGCAAAACCACATGCTCAACAGTACCATGAAAATGGTGCGCGGAAAAATTACGGAGCATTATGAAAGTGAAATCAACTTCCTCTACACACCGGAAGCCAAAAACATCCTCAATTCGACCAATATCTCCGCACTGAAAAAGTGGACACATTGACAGAAAGAGCTGTTAACCATTGGATAAAAGCTATTAGCTAATAGCTTTTATCCAATGGTATTTATTCATCATTCATCTTTCATTTTTTTACCTATCTTTGTCCAATCATCAGGGGTGCCTTAAACATACAGGCTGAGATCAAACCCATCGAACCTGTCCGGGTAATGCC
>CAINVV010000156.1 GCA_903854235.1 uncultured Bacteroidia bacterium
CAAGATGTCAAAGAACAGAAATATATACAGTTAAAATTATTCTAAAAAAGACGCAACGCTAGTGGGTTTAAATAATTATTTTTTTTAAATCTAGTCTGATTATAAGGTGAGAACGGCCATTCTCACCTTATCTTTTTTTGTTTGGTAGCTTGCTTTCCCTCATTCTTTTTGTTTAGTTAATAACTTGTATCTATTTCTCTTTAGCAGGTCTTATCTGCCGGCAATTTTTAGTACCCTGGTATTTTTATTGTATTGATATTTAATGGGTGTCGTGGTGTTTAGCAGTTCAAGTATCTCTCCAAAGGTTTCCATTTCAATGGTTCCGGTATATCCGAGATTTTTCAGCCGGTTGCCCTGAATTTCTATTTTCACGTTGTACCAGCGTTCCAGTTCCCTCACTACATTCACGAAGGGTTCTTTCACAAAGATCAATTTTCCATCTTTCCAGGAGGTAATCAAATCCGTATTCACCGCTTTCAGGCTAAAAGCATTGGCGGTAGAAAGGACAGACCGCTCTCCGGGTTTCAGGGTGGCCAGAAGTCGAGTCTTGTCACAGACCTTGACGACTCCCTCCACCAGGGTGGTTTCGAAATTTTCCTCCGGATAGGCCTTTACGTCAAACGAGGTTCCCATCACTTCAACCTGGCCCTGGCCTGTTTCTACGATAAATCGTTTCCCGTCTTTGGCTACCTTGAAATAGGCCTCTCCTTTCAATTTTACTTTTCGTACGGCACCATATTGACGTGGGAAGGAGAGGGAAGATCCTGAATTAAGCCAGACTTCTGAGCCATCGGGTAGTTTAAAACTGGTGCGGGCCCCATAGGGAGTGGATACCGTCTCCACGATCGGAGAATAGGTGGGTTCAACCACCTTTATTGGCTGATTCAACCACACTACGGAGCTAATCAGGCCAACAATCAGCACAGCCGCAACCTTGAGCAGATTCCCGTACAAGGAAATCCTTCTGGCCACGCTCTTCGATTCTTCCAGCGCAATCCGGTGGTGAATCCGGTCGAGTAAACCACTTCCATCGCCGGAATCGGCAATTTGGTCAAGGCTCTCATCCCAGAGCTCCATCAGTGCAGGGGATAATTTTTCTCCGGATTCCGGAGCACCCAGTGCCTCCAAGACTAAATCGAACTCCTCCGGATTGGCAGTCCCTTTTAAATATTTGCTGAATGAGCTTTTCATAAGTTTCAACAGTAATACACAGAAAGAGGGGGCATCCCCTGCTCTGAATGTGATTTATTTATAAAAAAAGATAAAAATAGAGGAGAGACAAAATTCCCATATCCTTCAGGGAACTCTTTATCTTCTTGATCGCATGGGTAATATGGTCCTCTACAGTTTTTTCGGAGATGTTGAGCTGTTGGGCAATTTCCTTGTTTGAAAGTCCGTTGGTCCGGCTAAGAATGAAAATTTGCTGTCTCTTTTCGGGGAGATTGGAGACAATCCTGTCGATACCGGATTTTATTTCCTCAAATTCGAGCTTATTTTGAAACTGGTATTCTTCTGCAACGGCAAAAAGATAGAGTTGCTCCCTAAAGTTGTTGTCTTTCAGTTTGGATCTGATCAGATTGAGAACTTCGTGTTTGGTAATGGTGTAAATGTAGGCGTTGAAAGTTTCGGTGTGTTGGATCTTGTGCCTGTTGAGCCAGATTTTAAGAAAGACCTCCTGAAGCACATCCTCGATCTCACTTTCCATCTTTAGAATGGATTTTGAGAACTGGTACAGGCGGGGATAGTAAAAGGCAAACAGATCGTCAACCGCCGTCTTATCATCCTGTTTTAGTCTGCGGATGATCCCTTCCGGATGGATGGTATTGGGTCCTTTGGTTTGTTCCATTGTTTAGTCAGCCAGTCTTGGATCACTGTTGCAACCAGGATCGTTGGTTCATCAAAGTTAATCATTTCTCACCTCCTGCCAATGAGGATGCTTCAAATTCCCTGTCCGGGATCCTGGAAGGATGGTAAACTATGCTCCCGAAAAGACTGGTTTAGAGAAAATTCTTATCCAGAAATTCCTGGAATTTTTCCTTGTACTGATCACTGATCGGGATGTAGGTTTTGCCAAAGATGATGCGGCTGCGTTCGATGGTTTCAATCTTTTCGAGGTTGACCAGGTAGGAACGGTGCACCCGCATGAATTTTTCTTCCGGTAGTTTGCTTTCCAGCGATTTGATGGAGTTGAGAGACAAAAGCGGTTTGTCTTCTCCTGTCGTATAAACCTTGATATAATCCTTCAACCCTTCGATGTATAAAATGTCATTGAAGTTGATTCTTCGGATCTTGTATTCGGATTTCAAAAAGAGAAATTGGTTGTTGGCTTCAATGATCGGCGTAGAACTGGCCTCCAGTTCAGCCATTTTGTGGGCCTTCCCGGCAGCCTTCAGAAACTCCTCGTAGGAGAAGGGCTTCAGCAAATAATCGAGTGCATTCAGTTTAAAACCTTCCAGTGCATATTTTTCATAGGCAGTGGTAAAGATGATTTTATGGTTCCCTTCCAGACTTCTTGTAAACTCGATCCCTGTCAGATCGGGCATCTGAATGTCGACGAAGATGAGTTCAGCCTCTTGATTGGAAAGAAAATCAATCGCATCCAACGGATTGTCAAAAGCCCCCACCAATTCAAGATAGGGAGTTTTCCGGATGTACTCACTCACCAGTTTCAGGGCCAGTGGTTCATCGTCTATGGCAATGGTTTTGATTTTCATTTTGGAGTTAGTTATTTACTTATTTCAATTAAAATAGTCTCGGCTCTCCCTCCTTCCCGCAGGAGGATATAAGAGCCGGGGCCGATAGGATTGGCCGTCATCTGTTTATAAGTTCCAACCAAAAAATTGTCAAGGAAAAACTCAGGACAAAATTTTGTCTTTGAATATATCGAGTGAAACACTAAAAGTGGTTTCACCCTTGTCGATGTTCAGTTTAAATTTTCCCGGAAACAGCAACCCCAGTCGTTTCTTTACATTTTCAAGTCCGATTCCCGAGTGCTGCAGGTCATCGGTCTGGGCGCTCCTGCAAATGGTATTTTCGGAAAAGAAGGAGATTTTTTGTTCGTCAATTTTCATCACAATTTTAATAAAGGAGGGTTCACGCTGGCCAGAGCCGTGCTTGAATGCATTCTCTATGAAAGAGATGAAGAGCAGCGGAGGGATCTGGAAATCGGCAAACTCCCTGGGAAATTCGATTTGCAAATCCACCCTGGGATTCAGACGCAACTTCATGA
>CAINVV010000157.1 GCA_903854235.1 uncultured Bacteroidia bacterium
ATCTATGAAAACCTACGGATCGTTCAGGATAAAAATGAACGGATCAGCTACCTGAGAGCGATGGTCATCGGAAAGCTGGTCAAGGAGTGTGCCAGGATCTTTCTCGATCAGCTTGAGCCGATCATGCTTGGTGATGCCACTCCCTCCCTGGTCAAATTGCTACAGGGAACCTCCCGGCAGGCGATGGAAGAGGTCAAAAAAATATCCGTCGCCAGAATCTACAAGGATCCGGCGGTGATCCAGATCGAAATAGCGGGTTACAAAATACTTGGGACCTTGTTGGAGGAATTTACCCCCGCCATTCTGGATCCGACCGATCTGCTTTCGGAAAAGCTGCTTTCGATCATTCCCCAGCAATACCACCTGCAGAGCGAAAGTCTTTACGATCAACTCCAAACCATTGTGGACTTCGTCTCAGGGATGACGGATCTTTATGCCCTGGATCTCTATCGCAAAATTACGGGTATCAACCTGCCTGGAATGGGTTGAACGACTTGCCTCCTGATTTTCTTTACCACAATTTTTTTCGGTTTTAAACAATTCCGGTTGCTTTCTTGTTGTTTAGGTTATAGTAGAAAGGATTCTTTTTTACCTAACCATTTTCCAAAAGTTGGAATACCCCCGCGAATGGGTTCCGTGCAACCTAAGATGATTATTTGGGTATTCCTTCTGGCCATTTAAAAACAAATTGTATGAAATCCGGTATATTGTGCATCCTTCTGCTCCTTTTGGGGCCGAAGCTGCTCGTGGCGCAGCTGGTGCTGACTTCTCCCAATGGTACGATTCTGACGACTGGCAACGGATTGGCTTTTATGGCCAAAAGCGCGTTGGCCGATGTGGAAGGAAATGTTTACAACATTGCCACCATCGGCACCCAAACCTGGATGGCAGATAACCTTAAATCTACCAAGTACAACGATGGAACCTCCCTGCCAAATGTGACAGATGACAATACCTGGAGTACGACTACAACGGCAGCCTATTGTTACTATGACAATGATCCTTCCAACAAGGATAGCCATGGATCCTTGTACAACTGGTATGCCGTCGACAACAACGATGCATCAAAAATGGCCAGCAACGGAGGGAAGAATATCTGCCCAAAGGGGTGGCATGTGCCCTCTGATGCTGAGTGGACCACCCTTGTCGACTACCTTGGAACAAATGCGAATGGCAAACTGAAGGAAACCGGATTGGCCCATTGGTCGGACCCAAATCATGGGGCCACCAACGAGAGCGGATTTACAGCAGTTCCCGGGGGCTTTCGTCATTTTGCCGGTTTCGTTTTTTTCCAAAAGAACGATTACCTGTGGATGTGGAGTACCACCTGGTATGGCCATGGAGGTACCATCAGAATCTATTCGCTGGACTATCCAGTAAGCCAAAACATGCAAATGGAAAGATACGGACTCTCTGTGAGATGCCTGAAAGATTGAAGAGGGTTCATGTATGATAAAAAGCATTTTATAATAACTTGAAATCACGATGAAAAACAGTCTGCTTATTGTTTGTTTGATACTTCTTCAATCAGGATTCTTGAAGGGTCAGATCCTCCTGACTACGCCAAACGGAACTGTACTGAGGACCAATGGGGGAACCATTTTTCAAACCCCGGTAGTGACCATTGGCAGCCAGAAATGGACCTATTTCAACCTAAATGTAGGGGTAAGAATAGCTGCTACCTCCGAAATGGGAAACAACGGTGTAATTGAGAAGTATTGCTACAATGATCTGGAAGCCAATTGTGTCACCTTTGGCGGATTGTACCAGTGGGCGGAGGCGGTGCAATACCAGAATGGAGCAACGAACGCTGCCTATGGAACTCCCCACGTCGGGACGAATGGAAATGTTCGGGGAATTTGCCCCAGTGGATGGCACATCCCCACCGAGGCTGAATGGGGTGCTTTGGCTACCACCCTTGGAGGAACAGCCGTTGCGGGAGGAAAACTGAAAGAAGTAGGAACGGTTCATTGGGCAGACCCCAATACCGGAGCCGACAATAGCAGCGGTTTTACAGCACTTCCTGCGGGAGTTAGGGCTACAGGAGGAAATTTTGTTGGAATCAATCAACTGGCCTATTTTTGGAGTTCAACTGAAATAAGCAACTCCGCTGCAAACTACTATAAGTTAGTCTGGTCAAATGGCACTTTTTCAAAAAATTCTTCCTCAAAGATTGACGGACAAAGCGTCCGCTGCGTTATGGACTGAGCTTAACAGAACATGTAAAAATTTTGGATCGTACTATTGATCGGGGTTGACCGGGAAGAAGATTAGGTTCAGATTTAGAGCCCTTTCCCTCAGATTTAGGTAAAAAAAGAGAAGAGGAAACCATAACGATTTCCTCTTCTCTTTTTTGTTGACCCGCCAAGGCTCGAACTTGGACTCTTCTGAACCAAAATCATAGGATATTGACCTTTTGTAAAATTCTTAAATTCGTAACAGATTGATATTC
>CAINVV010000158.1 GCA_903854235.1 uncultured Bacteroidia bacterium
ACAAATGTTGTTGAAAAAACTGGTTATTACAGGATAGACTCAGAATCATATCGTAATTCATCGACATTATCGCCATATAGTGCCAAATCCTATGAAACTTCTTATAGACGCATTGGAAATCAATATTATCTGGATCAGGTACTTATAAACGATTATTTATTTCGTCCTCAAATAAACCACATTTCTTTGAGCGGAATTTCTTTTCAGGTGGACAGTGTCATCACAGAACAATCAAAAGTGGTCAAAATAATGGATTCTCAAGCCGATCCAAGGAAGGTAAACTATTTGGATTATTGCATTTCTCAGGAAAGCTTGTTCAGGAATAGTGGAAATAAGTAGAAAACTTTGTCCGTGAAATCCAAATCAGGGAATTCAATCCAATTTGGGTGGCTTTTTTTATCAAATTGAATCAAATAATCAAGACTGACCAATTTCTGCTTTTCTGCCCCTTATCATCCTCACTTTTCCCTGAAGATCTTTCCTGGTAAGGATTTCGTAGAAACCAAGTTCACGCAGCAAGGCTGAAGTCTGTTCTCCCATTCTTTCGTTGATTTCGAAATACAACTTGCCGTGAGGTGGAAGATGAACTTTGGCAAATTTGGCAATCACCCGGTAGAAGAGCAGCGGATCCTCATCGGGAACAAAGAGCGCCAGGTGGGGTTCGAAATCCAACACATTTTTTTCCATCAAGGCTGATTCTTCCTTCAAAACATAAGGGGGATTACTGACGATGACCTCCCATTCTTTGTGTTCATCTATCCCGGTAGGGTTAAAAATATCCTGGTTGGAAAACTGAACCCGGGCATCGTTTCGGTTGGCATTGGCACGGGCAATGGTAAGGGCCTCCTCCGAAATGTCCCAGCCTTCGATCCGCTCCATGCTGGTGTTTTTCGCGATGGAAATCGGAATGCAACCGCTGCCGGTGCCGATATCGAGGAGGCTTTTGCACCCGGCTTCCTCCTTGACGATCCAGTCTACGAGCTCTTCCGTTTCGGCCCTGGGGATCAAAACGCCGGGAGAGACGTTGAATTTCAATCCGTAGAATTCGGTCTCCCCGAGAATGTATTGAATGGGTTCCGACTTGCACAACCGGTTCACGATCTCCGTGATTTGCATTATCTTTGATTCCGGAAGTGGCTCGGTTTGGTTCAAATGCATTTGTAGCGGACTGAAGCCGGTCACCTGCTCCAGGATAATCCTGATAAGGCCCTCCACCTCCATTGGCGGATAGAGAGGAGCGAGTTGCTCCCGGATGTATTTTTTTGTTTTGATCATGGCAGATATCACAAAAATAGAGAATCACGCAAAGATTGGTACCGGACCGACCGAAGAAAAATTCATGGTCCGCGCCATCGAGCTGGCCAAGCTCGGGATGGGGCAGGTTGCCCCCAATCCGATGGTGGGTTGCGTGATTGTTCACAACGGGCTGATCATTGGGGAGGGCTATCACCGGAAATATGGCGAAGCACATGCCGAGGTGAATGCCATTCATTCGGTAAAGGATCCGTCTTTGTTGGAAGCTTCGACGATGTACGTCACCCTTGAGCCCTGCTCGCATTTTGGCAAGACGCCTCCCTGCGCCGATCTGGTCGTAGAAAAGAGAATTCCCAAAGTAGTGGTTGGAAGCCCGGACCCGAACGAGAAAGTGGCAGGGAGAGGGCTCGAACGACTGAGAAACGCAGGTGTTGAGGTGACAACCGGATTGATGGAAGAGGAGTGCAACCGGATGAACCGTCGCTTTCGAACTTTTCACCAAAAAAGAAGGCCTTACATCATCCTGAAATGGGCGCAAACGGAGGATGGTTTCATCGACCGTTCACGCGAGGAGGAGGAGTTTGGTCAGCCAACGTGGATTACCAATGACCTTTCGCGGATTGCCGTGCACAAGATGAGGTCAGATGAAGCATCCATCCTGGTGGGCACCAAAACGGCGCTGAAAGACAATCCGTCGCTGACGGTTCGGGAGTGGAGCGGAAATCATCCCTTGCGGATGGTGCTGGACAGGAGGGGCACTCTGACAGATTCACTCAGTTTGCTTGACCAATCAACGGAAACAATTGTTTTCACCGAAACAGATCTTCCTTCAAAGCCAAATCTGGAATACATCCGGATTCGGTTTGATGAAAATATGCTCCATCAAATCAATGAGATTTTGGTGGAACGCGGAGTGCAGTCGTTGCTGGTGGAGGGCGGAAAATCGCTGCTGGAATCCTATTTGCGGGAAGGATTGTGGGATGAGGCGCGTATTTACATTGGAAATGCCCGGTTTGGTTCCGGCATCAAAGCCCCCGAGACCGATTGGATTCTCGACCGGGAGGAGGCGCTGGACGACAGTTTGATGCGGATTTATTACCGTAAAGAGGACCAGATTTAAAAAAAATATTTTGTGGGATAATTTATTGGATTCGTTTACAAGACGTTGCATACAACGTCTCTACCGTCACAACTTTCAACTCTTCACTCTTGGTTCTTCACTCTTCACGCTTAGAGCTTCACTCCATTCCCCACTTGAATCCGCTCCTGCTCCGGAAGATGCAGGGCATGATCGGCGTTGGCCTTGCTCTGGGCGCTCCAGATGCTCACATTGAGTTCGAAGCCAATCAATAAAATCAAAGCCATAAAATAGAACCAGAGCATCACCACGATGAGAGTTCCGATGGAACCATAGAGCGTATTGTACCTGCCGAAGTTGTTGATGTAAAAGGAGAAGCCCACGGAGATCAGGATGGAGAGTACGGTAGCCAGGGAACCTCCGGCCGAGATGAACCTGAATTTCATTTTGCGGGCGGGTCCGTAGTAAAAGAGGAAGGCAAAAGCAAAAAAGAAGAGCATCAGGATGACCAGCCATTTCCCGGCAATCAGCAGGTAATAGACATAATCGGAACGAATAAATTGATTGGCCAGTAAATATTCCAGCCCCCGCTGGCTGATCGTGATCAAGGCAACACTCAACGTCGTCAGGGTGGTAAGGATCAGGGAGAGTCCGAATGCGGTGAGGTATAAACTGACGATACTACGGGTTTCGATGGCGTGGATGGTATTGTTGAAGGCGACGATGACAGAGACCAAACTGTTGGTCGAGAAGATGAAAGCGGCAAAGAATCCGACGGAGAGCAGACTCCCGCGTGGTTGCGTAACGATGTCCTGGATGGTTCCCCGGATGGCAATGTAGGCGTTGTCGGGAAGTACACTCTGGATGAGTCCCATCAGCTGGATTTGAAAATTATCGATGGGGATGTAGGGAATCAGGGTAAAGAGGAAGATGATGGCAGGGAAAACTGCCAGAATGAAATTAAAGGCAATGGCGGAGGCTCTGGTCGTTATAGCGCCATCCACGATGCCCTTCCAGAAAAAGAGTGCGACATCGTAAAGCGGTAAACCGTCGAAGAAAGGAACGGTGATTTTTTTTGCCCGCTGAACGGCCCGATCCAGTCTGTTCATTGCCCAAATCCTTGCGGAGTTTATAAAAGTACCCATTCCCATCGCATTTAACTAATCTTTTTCTATTCTCAATTGGACAATCAATGGCTTGTTTGAAAAGGATTTCAGCATGAAATAGATGCGGTAATTGGCGTTGATCGTCTGCAGTTTGCCGATGCCGTATTCTGAGTCAGTGCCTCCCTGGTGTGTCAACTTGAAATCAACAGGTTTGTTCTTGCTGAAAAAATCACGAAGGATCATTTCGCCCTGCTCTTTTGAACAGACGTTCTCCTTGTCGAGGATGACCAGTTCTACATTGTCATTGAAGCAGGAGGCTACCATATTCGCATTTCCGGATTTCAGTCCTGCACCTATCTGTGCAGGGATCTGGCCAAAGCCGTTGTTGGTCATCAACAGCAGGACAAGAACTGTAACAGTAGTGAAAAGGGAGTTCTTCATTGCACTTGAGTAAGAAGTATTGAACGAATTAAAATATGCGGACAGACTGTCAAATATAACCAATACCAGCAAATTTTGTGCCCAATTTTATGCCATGTGCAAAAATAACATTACTTTGTACGTTCTCTAACAAGAAGGATGCCGTGCGAATTACTTTACTGCTGGTTGGGGCTACCGATAAAAAATATCTGGGCGAAGGGATTGAGGATTACCGCAAACGGTTGACTCACTACCTTCCTTTTGAGATGAAGGTGATTGCGGATGTCAAAAACAGTCGCAATTTGACTGAAGATCAGCAAAAGGAAAAAGAGGGGAAAGCCATCCTGGACCTGGTTTCCACGGGGGATGAGCTGGTCTTGCTGGATGTGGAAGGGACTGAACTCTCCTCTCCGGGCCTGGCAAACTGGATCGAAAAAAGAATGCTGGCCGGAACTCGTCAGGTGATTTTTGTGGTGGGCGGTCCCTATGGATTTTCGGAAGCCTTATACAAAAGAGCCGATTCGAAATTGTCGCTCTCGAAATTAACCTTCCCGCACCAGCTGGTCCGACTACTTTTTGTTGAGCAATTGTATCGTGCCATGACCATCATCCGGGGAGAACCCTATCACCATGCTTAAACGAACCTTGAAATTTCTATCGGCATATTCCCTTTTGCTTCTTGGTGCGGGGGCATTGGCTTTGTCTATTGGCTGGGGGGGATTGTTTTTTTCGGATTCCGGAAAAAAAACTGAAGGAGAGCGGATTTCCAGGGTTTTTGAGCGGAAGGAAAAATTGGTCAGGACAAGGATGGAGCAGTTTTCCAGACAGCTTGCTTCCGGAGCAAAAGTCAAGGACCTTTGGAAGGAGACGGCACAGGAGGGCCTGGAAAAGCAGGGACTTTTCTTCACCCTCTCGGCGCACGATACCCTGGTGTACTGGAGCTCCTCCCTCGTTGCGTTTGACAATCAGTCGTCGCCTGTCAGGGAGGAAGGCGTTTTGAAACGATTGCCAACCGGATGGTATTACTTGTTCACCAATCAGGGGAAGGGATATACCGTTACCGGATACCTGCTCCTGAAACGGGACTTTCCCTATCAAAACAGGTATGTGCAGTCGGCATTTCAAGACGATTTTGGACTTTCCGACCAATGTGAGGTTGTTCCGGACGAACAACCCGGAAATATTCAGGTATTCTGCCACGAAGGAAAATTTCATTTTGGAATCCATTACCGGGAGAAGCCGGGCGGCAGCAATGGGGAGACCATTCCTGAATTTCTCTTCTTTCTGCTGTTTGTCGTATTAATCACCGTCCATTTTAGCAAGTGGATGTCCGGAAGAGGGTTGAAGCCCTGGTTCAAGTTCACCTTTTCGGTCCTTTTTGCAGCTGCCTTCTATCTGATGCTGAATTATTTCAAGGTCCCGGAAGGAGTCTATGCCAACAAAATATTCACTCCTTTCCATTTTGCCTGGTCCTGGGGACTCTCCTCTCTTGGGGATTACCTGCTTTTATCCTTCTTCCTTTGTTTCATTGCGCAGTCATTTTTTATACTGTTTCGTCGGGAGCGGGATCTTCCCCGATTTGCGAAGCCGAATAACTTCCTCTTCTTCTTTGTCACCAGTTATTTTCTGTTGGTCACAACGCTTTTCCTGCTGCTGCTGCGAAATTCTGATATATCACTGGAACTGTACAGCAATTTTTCGCTCTCTCTTCCCAATATTTTGGCATCCGGCTGCATCGCCCTGCAAATGGTCGGACTGGGGATCATTTTGGTCAGGATAAAATGTATTCTTCGGCAGGGCAGGGCCTATTTTGATTTTTTCCTGCCAGCGACAGGCTCACTTGCCCTCCTTTTGCTGATTCTGTTTTTCTGTGGGCTGATCATTCCCTTTACAGCAGTTTTGGCCTATTTGGTTCTTTTATTCCTGGTGGACCGGATCCATTTGGAACTCCTTTCCAAATACAAACTCACTGCACTTTTTGCATATGGTTTGATATTGGCTTTTGGACTAAATCTGGTGGGTCAAAAGGAACTTGAAAAGAAGCGGACAGGAATACTGCAGGTTTTGGCAGTCAACCTTGCCACGGAACGGGATCCGGCTGCGGAGATTTTCCTCTCAGATTTTGAAACGAAAGTGGTAAAGGATACGGCGATCGGAAGATTGATCACGCCGCCCTACAGCAAACTGGAAAACTACCTGAAGGAAAATTATTTCACTGGCTTCTGGAACAATTATGAACTACAGTTGACGGTCTGTGCGGCAACTGACAGCGTTTACCTGACCGACGAACGTAAAAGGTACCCTTGTTTAGACTTTTTTAATCAGTTGAAGTTGACCAAAGGAGTTATTCTCCCCGGATCGGATTTTTATTTCATGGATCGGCTGAACGGAAGAATTTCTTACCTAGGGGAATTGAAACTCTTTGACCATCAAGGGAAGAAGCCGGTGATGGCCTTTGTAGAACTCAATTCTAAAATCATCCCGGAAGGGAAGGGCTATCCACAATTGTTGATGGACCAGCAGGCGATCAAGAGAAACAGGAGTGATGGCTACAGCTTTGCCAAATATTTCGACGACAAGCTGGTCGATCGGGGAGGCAGCTTCTCGTATGATCCATTTCTGGATCCAGAAGCAACGACAGGGAAAGAGTTTACCTATTTTGGAAAGGGAGGCTTCCAGCATTGCGTGTACAGAAGAAGTGCGACGAATTATGTCATCGTGAGCTATCCAATTGCCACACCGGTAGAAAAAGGGAGAGGATTTCCTCCCTTGTTCCTGATGATCTACCTGCTTGGGTTTGGATGGATTCTGCTGGGTCAAAGGATGAAGCTCCTCCCGGGAAACCGTTTGGAATTAAGGGGAAAGATCCAGTTTACGCTGGTTTCAACTTTGCTGATCCTGCTTTTTCTGATCGGGCTTGGACTTATTCAATACAACTACCTGGAATTTCAACGGTCACTGAAGGAGACGCTGGATCAAAAAGTCAGGGCCATCTCTTCGGAGCTGGGACTAAGAATAGGACACTCAGCCCGGCTCGATTCCATTCACGATTACGTTGGGGATCAGCTGGAGGAGATTTCTGACATCACCTGGACCGACATCAATGTTTACAACCTCAAGGGAAACCTTACAGCCTCCTCCCGTAATGAAATTTTTGAGCAGGGACTTACCTCCGGAAGAATGAATCCGCAGGCTTACCTTGCAATGTGCCTAAAGGGGAATGCTACCTTCCTGCACAGCGAGAATCTTGGTAAGATGGAATTTTATTCTGTGTATGCTCCTTTGTTCAACCGGGGAGATGAATTGGTGGGTTATGTCAACCTGCCCTATTTCAACCGGCAGGATGACTTTACTAAACAGGTTGCGGGTTTTATTGTGGCTTTTCTCAACCTCTACATCTTGCTTGTTTTGTTAACCATGGTAGTTGCCTTGGTGATCAGTACCAAATTAACGGTTCCCCTTTTGCTGATTGAACAGAAGCTTAAGGGAATCGCTCTGGGCAAGCAAAATGCAAGGATTGATTACCAGGGCGAAGATGAAATAGGCCGGCTTGTAGAAGCCTATAACAAAAAGGTGGGTGAATTGGCAGAAAGTGCTGATTTGCTTGCCCGTTCGGAACGCGAATCCGCCTGGAAGGAGATGGCGCGGCAGATTGCTCACGAGATCAACAATCCGCTCACCCCGATGAAACTGAATATCCAGTACCTTCAAAAAATGAAAGAGGAGGACTCTTCTAATTTTGATGATTATTTTGGCCGGGTTACCCAGATGCTGGTCGCGCAGATAGATGCCTTGTCTTCCATTGCCTCTGCCTTTTCGGATTTTGCCAGGATGCCTTCCACGCGGGTCGAACAGGTTGAGATGATAGGCCTGATCAGAGAGATTGTTACCCTTTTTGATGCTCCTGAGGCATACCGACTCACGGTTCAATACCCGGATCAGCCCATCCTATTCGTATCGGGAGACAGGGATCAGTTGAGAAGAGCACTCGTCAATATCATTCGGAATGCTACGCAAGCCTTACAGCATCTGCCCAAGGCATCTATTCACTTTCGTGCAGATGTTCAAGGCAGTCTATTGAGAATTGCAATCCGGGACAATGGCCCAGGTATCCCGGAGATGGACAGGGAACGGTTGTTTGAGCCAAATTTCACTACCAAAAGCAGTGGAATGGGACTGGGTCTGGCCATCACGAAGAGCATCCTGGAAAATTACGGGGGTGAAATCAGCTTTCAGAGCACGGCCGGGGAAACTACTTTTTTCGTTGACTTGCCAATCTCTAGCAGTTAGCCTTCTCTAGTTCCCCATCTCCGCCAAAAACTTGATCCGGATCAGTCTGATTTCGGCCACTTCATAGTCATCGCCCAATTCGGCGATTGCTTCTTCCATCGAATCTGAAGCGGCATCTTCCTTGAAATAGTTGAAGATGTCGTCGACCTGTTCTTCATCCATCAGGTCGTAGATGTAGTAGTCGAGGTTGATTTTTGTTCCGGAGTTGACGATCGCCTCGATCTCTGTGAGCAGGGTATCCATGTCCATGTCCTTGGAGGCGGCAATCTCGTCGAGCGGCAGTTTTCTGTCGATGTTCTGGATGATAAATACTTTGTTTTTGGATTTGTTGGCGACCGAACGGACTACAAAATCCTGGGCACGCTCGATCCCATTGTCTTCGACGTGTTTCTTAATCAGTTCGACGAATGGCATTCCGTACCGTTGTGCCTTTCCCTGTCCGACGCCGATGATGTTCTGCATCTCATCGAGGGTTGTCGGATATTGAATGGACATATCGGCCAGGGAGGGATCCTGGAAGATGACGAAAGGGGGGAGCTTGTTTTTCAGTGCCACCCGTTTGCGCAGGTCCTTCAGCATCGAGAAAAGTTCGGGATCACCAACGGCTCCAGCTCCCTGCGGCACCTCTTCCGATTCCTCTTCCGCTTCATAATCGTGATTCTTGACGATGGTAAATGGCTGAGGATTTGCAAGATAGGCTCTTCCCTTGGCGGCCATTTTTAAAACCCCGTAATTTTCAATGTCTTTGGTCAGGAAGCCTGCAATGATGCACTGGCGGTAAACGGCATTCCACAATTTATCCTTGTGGTCGTCGCCCTCTCCGAAAATTTCGATCTGGTTGTGGCTGAATGATTTTACCTGGGCTGTTTCATTCCCTGTCAGAATATTGACGAGATGTTCGCTCTTGCACTGCTCCTTGACTTCCAGAACTGCCTGCAGGGCGAGGGTTACCATCTCCTTTCCTTCTATCAATTCTTTTGGGTTCAGACAGTTGTCGCAGTGTTCGCAATTTTCGGTGATGTATTTTTCTCCAAAATAGTGCAGCAAGATCGTCCTGCGGCAAAGGGATGATTCAGCAAAGGCAACGGTGTCGAGCAAAAGTTGTTTTCCTATTTCCTGTTCGGCTACGGGTTTCCCCTGCATGAATTTTTCCAGTTTTTGGATGTCCTTGTAGCTGTAGAAAGTGATGCACCGGCCATCACCGCCATCCCGGCCTGCCCTGCCAGTCTCCTGGTAAAAGCCTTCCAGCGATTTGGGTATATCATAATGGACCACAAAACGTACATCGGGTTTGTCGATACCCATGCCGAAGGCAATGGTTGCCACGATGACGTCGACCTCCTCCATCAGAAATTTGTCCTGGTTGGTGGAGCGGGTGGTGGAATCCATCCCTGCGTGGTAGGCGAGGGCCTTGATGCCGTTCACCTGAAGCAATTCCGTTATCTCCTCCACCTTTTTGCGGCTCAGACAGTATATGATGGCAGATTTTCCCACATTGGCCCGGAAAAGACGGATGATCTGGTCTTTCGCCTTCACCTTGGGCCGCACTTCGTAAAACAGGTTGGGTCTGTTGAAGGATGATTTGAATACGTTGGCGTTCAGCATACCCAGGTTTTTCTGGATGTCACTCTGCACTTTTGGTGTCGCGGTAGCCGTCAGGGCAATGATGGGTGCAGGCCCTATTTCGTTGACGATGGGTCTGATCCTCCTGTATTCAGGACGGAAATCGTGGCCCCATTCCGAGATGCAGTGTGCCTCATCGATGGCGTAGAAAGAGATCTTTATGGTTTTTAGAAAATCGATATTTTCCTGTTTTGTCAATGACTCAGGGGCGACATAGAGCAATTTGGTCTGGCCTTTCCCGATATCCTCCTTCACCTTCTGAATGGCCGACTTGGTCAGACTTGAGTTGAGAAAGTGGGCAATTCCGTCGTGAACGCTGAAGCTTCGGATGGCATCCACCTGGTTCTTCATTAAGGCGATCAAGGGAGATATGACTATGGCGGTTCCTTCCTGGAGCAGGGCAGGCAACTGGTAGCACAATGATTTTCCTCCACCTGTCGGCATCAACACAAAGGTGTCGTTTCCTGCCAGGACACTTTTTATCACTTCTTCCTGTTGACCCTTGAAGCGGTCGAAGCCAAAGTATTTTTGTAATTCGGAAGTCAGTGTATTTTTTTCCTCGATTATCATCGTTCTTTCTATCCCTTTTGCATTAAAGATACTAAGTTATGAAATATTGTCCTGCAAACAAGTCATTTAATTTTTATCTGTAAAATTTAACATTCCGGTGATTTTGCTTCAATGGAAGGATTTGGACGGAACCCTCATCCAGAATGAATAGCGGCTGAAATATTTTGTCTCAGCTTTCCTTCTTTCCCAACCGTGAAGGGGTTGTTGGGATGATTGTACCTGTAAAAGGCTTATAATAAATATCATGATGATTATATGAACCATGGCAATGGATCAATTCAGCCCCTCCAGATATCAATTTTCTACAAGGAGGTGGCGCTTTTGGGAGATTTTATTTTGGTCCGTTTGGCTGTTGTGACTGGTTTGGTTTCGAGGGAGCGATCTGCCTCTGAAAGCGTGTCCGAAATTTTATTTTCTTTGGAGCGCATTTGAATAGTTGGGTTTCTTGTAGGCAAAGAATCGTATATTTGCCCCAGAATTTTGTTTTAAAATCACTCCGGTTTTTATGGCAGGGAAAAAAAATGCAGACGGCAGCAGTTCCAAAGGTACAGAAATGTCCTTCCTTCAGCATCTTGAAGAGCTCAGATGGCATCTCGTAAGGGCTTCAGCAGCCATTGTCGTTTTTGGCGTGATCGTTTTTCTCAACAAGCAGTTCATTTTTGACTACGTCATTCTGGCGCCAAAAAATCCCAATTTTATTACCAACCGTTTTTTTGGTTGGCTAGCTGTTCAATTGAATTCACCTGATCTTGCCATCAACACCAAACCCTTCCAGCTGATCAACATTGATCTGGCGGGGCAGTTTACGATGCACCTTAATTTGGCCATCATAGGTGGCATCATCATCTCCATTCCTTATATATTATGGGAATTCTGGCGATTTGTTCGTCCCGCATTGTACGAAAACGAAAGAAAACACGTCACCTCTGCTGTCGTTTACAGCTCCTTTCTTTTTTTACTAGGCGTCTGTTTCGGTTATTTTCTCATTGTACCGCTTACGACCCACTTTTTTGGAAGTTATCAGGTAAGTGAAGAGGTACTCAATCAAATAAACCTTACCTCTTATGTGAGTTCCATCACCACCATTGTGCTTGGTAGCGGAATTGTTTTCGAACTTCCCATCGTGATGTTTTTCCTCGCCAAGGTTGGATTGGCCGGAACCTCCTTTTTTAAAAAATACCGCAAACACGCCTTCATCATCTTGCTTTGCCTTGCGGCCATTATTACGCCTCCTGATGCATTTAGCATGTTATTGGTTACGGGGCCGCTTGCCCTGCTGTATGAACTGGGCATCCTGATGGCGCGATTGGTCGAGAAGAAAAGGAAGGGTGTTGATTTGCTGGAGGCATAACAAAGTGACTTAAGTGACTAATGTGAACTAATGTGACTAAAGTTGGGGACTCTTGAGACTGTACCAATTTGAAAAAGGGGGTCACAAGGGAGGAGTAGTACAATTAATGATATTTCGAAAATGAAATTACGCGCAGAAAATATCGTCAAGAAATACCGTGACCGGACGGTAGTAAAGGGAGTCTCGATCGAACTTGAACAAGGCGAAATCGTTGGTCTTCTTGGTCCAAACGGAGCCGGGAAAACGACCTCCTTTTACATGATTGTGGGCCTGATAAAGGCTGATGGTGGCAATATTTTTTTGGATGATACCGAGATTACGACTTTTCCAGTATACAAACGCGCCAAACTGGGGATCGGATACCTCGCACAGGAGGCTTCCGTATTCAGGCAGATGAGCGTGGAAGACAACATCAAATCCATTCTGGAGATGACAGATTTTTCGAAAGAATACCAACACGAAAAGCTCGAATCCCTGTTAACTGAGTTTGGACTGCAACACATTCGCGAAAGCTTGGGAATCCAACTTTCGGGAGGAGAACGCAGAAGAACAGAGATTGCAAGGTGTCTGGCCATCAACCCGGCCTTCATTTTACTGGATGAACCGTTTGCAGGGGTCGATCCGATAGCGGTCGAAGATATTCAACAGATCGTATTCAAGCTGAAAGACAAAAATATAGGCATCCTGATCACCGACCACAACGTCCACGAAACCCTTTCCATTACCGACAGATCCTATCTTCTTTATGACGGGAGAATTCTGAACAGCGGAACTGCCGAGGACCTGGCGGCCGATGATGAGGTTCGCAGGCTTTACCTTGGTCAGAATTTTGAATTGCGCCGTCCTACCAGGAAGGAACCGACCGAGGACGACCTGGTGGAGTTAAGCGGTGATGCGTAAAACATATATTTTAGGTATTATTTTGGTCGAAACGGTTAGAGACGGATTTTCAGGAAGGTGTAAATCAATCTTTACACGATTCACAATTAGATAGGCGGAATTAAAAATTATCGTATATTTGCAGCTCGAAAAATGCGGA
The DNA here is from genome assembly GCA_903854235.1 of uncultured Bacteroidia bacterium. Classification (GTDB taxonomy): domain Bacteria; phylum Bacteroidota; class Bacteroidia; order Bacteroidales; family Prolixibacteraceae; genus CAINVV01. The sequence goes on from CAINVV010000158.1 coordinate 12,732, forward strand.
CGTGGCGTAATTGGTAGCCGTGCCAGACTTAGGATCTGGTGCCGAGAGGCGTGGGGGTTCGAGTCCCTTCGTCCGCACGAAAAAATAACCGCCTCTTCTTTGCCGGAAGCACAGGCGGTTTTTTGAATGTATGAGGAATCAAATCCTCCCGAAAGGGTAAAAATTGTTTTTTTAATTTTCAAAAAATCAATATGTTAACGAATATTTTTGTTAACTAATACACAATTCAATGCATATTTCCAGAACAAACACAGATGAGCTGAATGCAGTAATCAGGCTCTCTATCGAGAAGAGCGACTACGAAGCAACAGTCAATGAAACACTCAAAGATTACCGCAAAAAAGCAAATATGCCGGGTTTCCGGAAGGGAATGGTTCCGGCCGGACTGATAAAAAAGATGTATGGGAAAGCCGTTTTGGCAGAAGAGATCAATAAAATGCTCAGCGGCGAACTGAACAGGTACATCCACGATGAGAACCTCCAGATTCTTGGAGAGCCGCTTCCAAACGAAACTGAGCAAAAACAGATCAGCTTTGACACCGATGAGACCTTCGAATTTGTTTTTGATTTGGGCCTCTCACCTGTTATCGACCTCGATTTTCAAAAAATTGGCAAACTGCCCTATTACGAAATTGCCATTGATGCCGAGATGATAGAAAATCAAGTCGAAGCTTTTCAGAATCGCTTTGGGAGTTATGTCGATGCAGCAATATCTACTGAAAATGACAACCTGATTGGGAGTCTGAAACAGTTGGACGAAAAGTGGGAAGTACTGGAAGGCGGCATTCAGGTCGAAGAGGCACAGGTATCCCTGAAAATGGTACTTGCCAAGAAATCAAAATCTGCACTTCTGGGCAAGAAAGCCGGAGACGTAGTCAGGTTGAATCCAAAGAAAGCCTTTGAAAACGACCATTACCTGAAACAGGTATTGAAAATAGAGGACGCGCAAGCCGAATCACTCACCGCTGAGTTTGAATTGACCATCTCCAAGGTAAACACCTTCGTTCCGGCAGAACTCAACGAAGATCTTTTCCAAAAATCACTGGGAGGAGCATCGGATGTTACCACTTTAGAACAATTCAAGGAAAAATTGACGGAAGACCTGAAAGCCAATTTGGGTTATTCTTCTGAATACCGTTTCCTCGTTGATACCAAAGAGAAATTGGTCAACTACATCGGAATGAAGCTGCCCGAAGAATTTTTGAAAAGATGGCTGGTCTATTCCAACGAAAACATTACCAAGGAGCAGGTAGAAGAAGAGTTTCCCCATTTTGTGAAAGATTTGGAGTGGACCCTGATCAAGAACAGGCTCTCGAAAGACAACCACATTCAGGTTGGTGAGGCAGATGTTGTGGCTTTGGCGAAAGAGACGGCCCTGATGCAATTCCGTCAGTACGGGATGTTTAACGTGCCTGACGAATATCTTGACAATTATGCCAAGTCTATCCTGAAAAACGAAGAGGAGCGTCACCGCCTGATTGAGAAAAAATCGGAAAGCATGGTGCTTGAATTTATCAAGGCAAATGCAGACCTGAATGTAAAATCTGTTTCCCAGAAAGCATTCGACGACCTGTTTGAAAAATAGCAAAGACCTTTTGTGAGAATATCTTCCCGTTGAATTTTTGAACGGGGTATTTTAATAACTTTGTGAATCGAACCTTTTTGTTTTACGTACAAATAGAAAGGTTCGGTTTTAACAAAGTTATTTCATTTAAAATCATTTTGTCATGAGTCTAAAAAGTGATGAATTTCGCAAATTTGCGACAAAGCAGATGGGAATAAGCAGCTTATCCCTTCACAAATTTGAATCTGTCCACGCCAGTTATATCTCCCCGACCATTATCGAAGAGCGTCAGATGAACATCGCCCAGATGGATGTCTTCTCCCGTTTGATGATGGACCGGATTATCTTTTTGGGAATTCCAATCGATGATTATGTGGCCAACATCATCCAGGCGCAGCTGCTCTTTCTGGAGTCATCCGACCCCGGGAAAGACATCCAGATCTATTTCAACTCCCCCGGTGGTTCCGTCCATGCAGGATTGGGAATTTACGATACGATGCAGTACATCAATTGCAACATAGCCACCATTTGCACCGGAATGGCTGCCTCGATGGCTGCCGTACTGATGACAGCCGGAACCAAAGGAAAACGGTCGGCGCTGAAACACTCCAGAATCATGATCCATCAGCCGATGGGTGGGGCCCAGGGTCAGGCTTCTGACATTGAAATCACGGCCAGGGAGATCATGAAGCTTAAACGTGAACTCTACGAAATAATTGCCTTCCATTCCGGACAAACGCTGGAAAAAGTGGAAAAGGATTCGGACCGGGACTATTGGATGACGGCAGAAGAGGCAAAAGAGTATGGAATGATTGATGAGATTTTGTTTCGCCAGAAAAAGTAGTCCAAGGCTGGCTTTTCAATAAATAATTTAGAATGAAGAAAGTTGACAGGTGTTCGTTTTGCGGACGGGAGAAGAAGGATGTTCAGTTGCTCATCGCGGGTATGGAAGGCCATATTTGTGAGAATTGCATTGAACAGGCCCATTCGATCGTTGAGGAGGAGTTCAGGAAAAACATTGGTTTCGACCTCAAGGGGGTGGAGTTAAAAAAACCCAAGGAGATCAAGGCTTTTCTGGATCAGTATGTAATCGGACAGGACGATGCCAAAAAAATTCTTTCTGTAGCCGTTTACAACCATTACAAGAGGTTGAACCAAAAGGTGACCGAAGATGGTACCGAAATTGAGAAATCAAATATCATTCTCGTCGGACCTACCGGGACGGGCAAAACTTTGCTTGCAAAGACCATTGCACGAATGCTGCACGTTCCGTTTACCATTGTGGATGCCACAGTTCTGACAGAGGCCGGTTACGTGGGTGAGGACATTGAGAGTCTGCTTACCCGCCTTTTGCAGGCCGCCGACTACAACGTGGAAGCTGCCGAGCGGGGCATCGTTTTCATCGACGAAATTGACAAGATTGCCCGGAAAGGGGACAACCCTTCCATTACCCGCGATGTATCCGGAGAGGGCGTTCAGCAGGGATTGCTGAAGTTGCTCGAAGGAGCCATCGTCAATGTTCCCCCACAAGGTGGAAGAAAACACCCCGAACAAAAGATGATTCCCGTGGATACCAAGAACATTCTGTTCGTCTGCGGAGGTGCCTTTGAAGGAATCGAACGAAAGATCGGATTGAGGCTGAACACGAAGGTGGTGGGGTACAAGGCCAGTTCCGAACACGGCAAAATCGACAGGGATCACCTGTTGCAATATGTCTCCCCACAGGATTTGCGTGCCTTTGGACTGATTCCCGAGATCGTCGGTCGCTTACCGGTGCTTACTTACCTCCGGCCGCTCGACAAGGAGTCGTTGCGCCGGATTTTGACGGAGCCCAAGAATTCAATCATCAAGCAGTACCACAAACTGTTTGAAATGGATGGGATCAAGTTGGAATTTCTGGAGGAAACGCTGAATGTGATCGTCGACAAGGCCATTGAATTTAAGTTGGGCGCCAGGGGGTTAAGATCCATCTGTGAGACCATCATGATTGATGCCATGTTTGACATGCCATCCGAAGGAGGAACCAGCATGGTGATCACTCCTGAATTTGCCATCGAGAAGATTGAAAAAATCAGTACTTTTCATCTTTTGGCAGGTTAATGAATTGTAATAAATAATATTACCTTTGATTCGAATTAAAATTATAATAACAAATGAGTAAAGGAATTGTCAAATTCTTTAATGTAACAAAAGGATTTGGGTTTATCAAAGACGATGAGTCTCAAAATGAGTACTTTGTACACGTAACTGGCTTAATCGATCAAATCAAGGAAAATGACCATGTAACTTTCGAATTACAAGACGGAAGGAAAGGTCTTATCGCTGTAAACGTAAAACAAGCTTAAATAAAGCAAGTTTCGAACAAAAAAAAGAGGGAATCCAAAAGGTTCCCTCTCTTTTTTTGCCTTCTTCAGAAGCTTCCTGCATAGATAATCAATCCGATTCCTACAAAGAATAGGAGGAACATAGCAGTAAGCAGTCCCGCAGTTCCTTTCGATCCCCTGAATTCTTTCCAGATAAAGACGCCCCATAAGGCAGCAACGAGGGTGGCTCCCTGCCCCAGTCCGTAGGAAATGGGAAAGCCGGCCTTTCCTGCCGCTAGGATGCTCAGCGACATTCCCACGCACCAGATCATCCCTCCCAGGATTCCCGTCAGGTGGGTCTTGGCGCCACCCTTGAAATATTGTGCATAGCTGACGGGTGCCCCTTCAAAGGGCTTCTTCATCAGGATGGTGTTGAACAGGAGGTTGCTGACCAGCACTCCCACCGAAAAGAAGAGGGTTGCCGTGTAAGGAGTCAGGAATCCTGCTTTGGGATGGAAAAAGTCATCCGCCATGGAACTGGCGACAAACCGGTAAAATAGGGCCATCATCACTCCGCCTACGAGCGAAAGCACAATTCCCTTTGTCGGCACTTTCATCGACTGAGAGGCCTTCTTCCGGTAGGCGATGGCATCGAGGACGATCGCTACTGTGACCAGTCCGACACCGGCAAACAACCAGGTCGCATTGCCCTGGGGTGTGGCGATGTAATTAATGATTACGCCCAGCACGAGGGCGATGCCAATCCCTACCGGGAAGGCTACTGACATCCCTGCGATCGCGATGGCAGCAGCCACGAGGATGTTGGCGGCATTGAAGATAATTCCGCCCAGCAGTGCCTTCCCGAGGTTGGCGGGATCGGCCTGCTTCAGATCGGCGAGGAAGCCGCGGCCCTGGTCTCCGAAGCTGCCAAGGGTCGCGGCAAAGAGAAGGGCCATCAAAACGATGCCAATCACATAATCCCAATAAAAAAGTTCGAACCGCCAGGATTTTTCGGCCAGCTTCTGGGTGTTGGCCCAGGATCCCCAAGAGAGCATCGTCACGAAGGTCAGAATGACGGCGAGTGTGTAACTTTCGACAATGTACATGGTGCAAAAGATTTAGAGTTGTAGTTTTTCTTTGAAGTACTTCAAGTACTTAAAGTACTTCGGGTACTTAGAGTTTGGAATTATTTTGTATAGTTGTAGAGTGTCACATTAGATAGAGTCGCCCAGGATGGCAGGCATTTTGCGCCTGTCAATTTTTATTCCTGAATCAGAAAGTCTTTTGAGATGAAATTCCAAATATTTCTCAGCGATGGAATTCTCCAGAAAGATATCAAATTTGTAGCGATGATCTTCAGTGTCGATAATCAGGATGTTTCCTGTGCCGTTGGGTCTGTTTACCCCAATGGGTTGAACCACGGAGGGGAAATAACTGCCCCTTTTTCGCCCCCGCAAAATAAATTTGATATTACGAATAGCGGAGAAAGGCAGGCTGATGGTCTGGCCGTTTGTTGAGGAGAGGATCTCATTTTCCTCAAAAGTTATCGCACCTGCGACTTTGTAATTTTTGAGGGCGAGCACAGGGATGAAGCAAAATATTCCGAATCCAATCACTGGAGAAAGATATCTGTTCGTAGGATTTTTCAGAAAAACGACAAACAACAATACAACCGCTACCATCAACCCCGTTTTCAGAATCCTGAGCAGGATTTCGTTGGATTTTTCTGTTAGTTGAAACCTGTTTCTCATGGGAAAATTATTCTATGATACCTTATCCTCTGTGCGGAAAAATTTTATCGTGAACCTAAATTCTACACCCGGAATTAACGGATTCCACTTCCATTATTCACCATTTTTCATTTTTCATTAAAAACCAACGCATCGCTCACATAAATCCTGCTGCCCTGTGATTCCGGTTTTTTCTCACCGGTGACCACCAGTTTCAGCGTGTGTTTTCCCGGCGCCAGTTTAAGGGCGTGGCAGATGTTGATGGGAGTCTGTTCCTGGTTGTTGTAAAAGAAATAGGTGTCGAACGAATTGTGCAGTTTACCGTCGAGGTACAATTCGGCCTTGCCACCGTCCTTGGTCCAGTTTCCTTCGAGCGAGATGGCGGTTCCTTCAAATTCAAGTTCCAGTGAATCTCCTTTCTTTCCGGCAAATTTGGCCTCTTTGGCTTTCACACCCGTGTTCTCGTCGGGGAGTTGGTAGGTTTGCCAGTCACCCACCGACTTCCATCTTTTTTCGTTGAAGATGGAGACCTTTTCGCTCAGCACCATTTTGGGAAAACTGACCTCCAGGGGAGCGGCCACCGGCATCTGTACCCGGATACTGACCAGCTCAGGCGTAACGGTTCCACCTTCCGCCACTACGTGGCCAACGGCATATTGGTAGGTCTTTTCTACTGCCTTGCGGAACGAATAGTTGGTATAAATGAAGAGGGAATCCTGCATTTCGTTCACAGCCTTTTTCATCGGTTCCGGCAGGTGGCTGAATCCGTTAACGACCCCAAGAATGGCCATGACATTGGAAGGATTGCAATCCGAATCCTGTCCGCAACGGGTGGTGATCTCCATCGTCTTCATCGGATCACCCTCTCCATAAAGTAATCCGACTACAATGAAGGCCCCGTTGAATTTGGCATCGATGTTGAAGGCCTCTCCAGCGGTACAGATGTGGGTCTTGCCCCATTTTTCCTCCAGTACCTTCCAGGTGGCACGCCAGTCGGAGGGATATTGTTCTTTCAGGGCGAGTACCTCCATGATCACTTTGGCATAATCGGATTCGGCAGGCAAGGAGCAAAGGGCCTTGTCGACCACCTTGCGAAGGTCCTTTTCGAAAAAGGCTTCAGCATACAGGGAAGAGAGGAAAACCCCACCATAAAATCCATCCCCGTAATTCATGATGTGGCCGATCTTGTCTGTCAGTTTCAGGGCACTGTTGGGCATTCCCGGCGACATAAATCCGATGTAATCAGCTTCGATCTGAAAATCGATGTCGTTGGCATGAAAATTGAATTCGGGTGATCCCGAACGGGGTGGGAAGATGCTGTCGTAGTAGTTTTTCCGGGACTGGGCATTGGCGTGCCAGAGCATGTAACCCGACTTGGCAAACAGCTCCTGGTATTTTTTGGCAGGAGCACCGGTCCCAAACTGATCCATCGTCTCCAGGAAGGTCAATTGGACATAAAGGTCATCCTGGGTAAGAGCCCCTTTCGAATCGGCGGGTTTCCATTTGATCGAATCTTCAAACGTATGGCCCATGGCGTGAAATTCGGTAGGTGCACCATAGGTGACCCCGATGATCTTTCCGGCCCATCCGCCGGCAATCTTATCTTTCAATATTTCAGGTGCAATGGTCCGCACATTTGGATCAGGCCGACTGCAGGAGGCCAGCGCCAAAAGCAATGTGAGCGAGAAAAGGTTAGTAGTTTTCATGGATGAAAAATGAAAAGTTAAAAGCTAAAAATGAAAAGTTAAAAATGTGACTCCGGTCCCACCGTCTCCTAGTCTTACAGTCCCCCAGTCTCCTAGTCCCACCGGCTCCTAGTCTTACAGTCCCCCAGTCTCCTAGTCTTACAGTCCCTCGGTCTTATAGTCCCCCAGTCCTACAGTCCCTCAGTCTTATAGTCTCCCAGTCTTATAGTCCTTCTTCACCGGCAAGGACATCATCCGCTGCTCAATGAAACGGCCCAGGCTATCCGGACTCATTTTCATTTTGACATAGGAATGTTTCCCGGCAGGATTTTCTTCCCAGCTGTTGCTGCCATCCAGGTTTACCTTGATCGTGCCTTTCACGGTAGTAAAGAATTTTTCCGGACCGTAAACGGCGATCAGGACAGCAGTCTGGTCCCAGCTCATGTGCCCTTTTTGCAGCTCCCTGGCGCCTGTCATCGCGATGCGGAAAGCATCCTTCACCGGACTGTTACTTACCGGACTTTCGATGAGCTTCAAACCGGTTGTGATTTTCTCACCGATTTCGAATCCGGTAAATACGACTGGAGTTGGCCAGTGTTCAGTGCAATATCTGGAGGCAATCGAATCCATGTAGACGTTGTATTCCTTGCCTTTCGGATACCAGCCTGCCATCGAAACCAGCTGCTTTACTTTCTTTGCCACCAGGGCCTCTCCGCTCAGCGGACTGATCTGGTCGGGCTGGGATTGCAACAGGTTGGACAGGTTGGTCAGGAAGCCGATGGAGACCACGGTGACGGAACCATCCGGTTGGCCGGAGAGAACTTTCCGGTATTGAGTCACTGCATCGGGGGCATCCCTGGAGGATCTTGTTTGATGGGGATATTTGGCGACGATGGAGTCAGGCCAATGCTGCTCGGATCCCATCGAGATTCCTTTCGATTTTGTTGCTCCTACCGGGATAGCCGGTCTCCCGAACCAGGTGTTAAGTACTTCGATGGTAGGGACGACCAGGGAGTCCTTGTTGCAGGCGAAGGTGCCGAGAATTTCGGCTTTGCCGCTGTCGGCCATCGCATGAAGCACGGCGAAGGCACCCACATCGTCGAAATCCGGTCCGATGTCCGAATCGAGTATGATGCTGACGGGTTTTGATGGAGTCTGTTTAACCGGTGGAGTACAAGAAAACGTTACCCAGAGAAATAGAAGCAGTAGAGAGAAATAAGTCTTCATTTTTTTGGGATTAGAAAGTTAAGTCCATCTCATTCCGGTAAGGGGCCGAAGCCTGGGCGCCCATTCTGGTTACAGAAATGGAGGCGGCCTTGCTGGCAAAAATTATGGCCATTTCGAGATTTGCCCCCTCCGCAATCGCCACTGCCAGGGCTCCATTGAAACAATCTCCGGCAGCGGTGGTGTCGACAGGCTGCACTGGAAATGCAGGTATCAGCCGACATTGTGTATCTGTTACCAGGAGCGCCCCTTTGCTGCCCAGGGTGATGACCACCGTTTGCACTCCTTTTTTTAGCAGGACCCTGGCTGCTTTTTCTGCGCTGGGCAGACCTGTGACAGGGATTCCTGTGAGTAATTCTGCCTCTGTTTCGTTGGGAGAGATCAGGTAAAGTTTTTTCAGCAGCTCGTCGGGCAACGGTTGAGCCGGGGCAGGATTAAGAATCACTTTTTTCCCTGCATCAAAGGCAATCGTGGCAGCATAGTGAACGGTTTCAAGTGGAATTTCCAGTTGCATCAATAAAATTTCCGACTCAAGGATGGCGCTTTTGGCCTTGTCGATGTCTGCAGGGGTCAGCCGGGCGTTGGCTCCCGGAGCCACTACGATGCAGTTTTCGCCGAGTTCATCCACTGTGATCAGCGCGATCCCGGAAGGGGAATCGGGATCTGAAAAGAGAAATTCCGAATTTAGTTTCTCTGATTGAAAGAGTTCTTTTGTCTGGAGACCGAACAGATCTTCACCGGTCTTTGCGATCAGGGTGACATTCCCATTCAGTCTGGCGGCGGCAACGGCCTGGTTGGCTCCTTTGCCTCCTGGATTCATCAGGAAATCGCCTCCCAAAATGGTTTCTCCCGGCAGGGGAAGTTTGGAAGTTTTTATCACCATGTCGGTGTTGGTGCTGCCAATGACGGTAATGCGGTTGCGGGTCATTTGAGGAGTTTTAGAAAAGTGATCTAAAGTGACTAAAGTACTTTTCACAAATAATAAGTGATAAAGTTAAAGTTCGGAGACCCAAACTTTAGCTCACTCTAGTCACTTTAGCTCACTTTAGTCACTTTCCATCCACAAGTTCACTCAAAATTAAGATAAAATTCCACAAAGCCCTCTTCCGGAATTTTTTAAAGGAAATTCTTGTTTATTTTGCAGTCTCAATAAAGCAGTACATGAACATTTTAATCATAGGATCAGGCGGAAGGGAACACGCTTTTGCCTGGAAACTGAAGCAAAGCAGCAAACTGGATCAACTATTCATTGCACCCGGTAATGCAGGAACGGTAGGATTGGGTCAAAACCTCTCCATTGAAACAACGGATTTTGCCGCCATCCGGCAAGCCGTTTTAGATCATCACATTGGGATGGTCATCGTTGGACCGGAAATCCCGCTGGTAGCCGGCATCCATGATTTTTTTCTTGCAGATGCGCATCTGAAAGAAATTCCTGTCATCGGTCCCTGCCGGGAAGGTGCCAGACTGGAAGGCAGCAAGGAGTTTGCGAAGGAGTTTATGTTGAGGAATGATATTCCAACCGCAAAATATTTTACTGTACATCAGGGCAATCTGGAGGAGGGAATTGAGTTCCTGCGTCAGGTTTCATCCCCCTATGTCCTGAAGGCGGATGGTTTGGCGGCCGGAAAGGGAGTCCTGATCCTCGGCAATTTGGAGGAAGCCATCGATTCCTTGAAGGAGATGCTGAACGGACTTTTTGGAAGTGCCAGTGCGACGGTTGTCATTGAGGAGTTTCTGTCGGGCGTAGAGTGTTCCGTTTTTGTGCTGACCGATGGCGTTCATTACAAAATATTACCGGAGGCGAAGGATTACAAACGGATTGGCGAAGGCGACACCGGGTTGAACACGGGTGGCATGGGTGCCATCTCTCCGGTCCCTTTTGTGACGAAGGAATTTATGCAAAAAGTGGAGGATCGGATGGTCAAGCCAACGGTCCTTGGCTTGCAAAGGGAAGGGATCGGTTTCAAAGGATTCCTATTCCTTGGTTTGATGAATTGCCAGGGGGAACCCTTCCTGATTGAATACAACGTCAGGATGGGAGATCCGGAGACGGAGGCCGTGCTGATGCGCATCCAGTCCGACCTGCTTGACCTTTTTGAGGGTGTTGCCAGTGGCACCCTGGACGAAAAGGAGCTGGTGATAGATCCAAGAACGGCTGTCACGGTGATGGTGGTAGCCGGGGGTTATCCCGGTTCATACGACAAAGGGAAAATGATCCGAAATCTGGCGGCCGTGGAGGGAAGTGTGGTCTTTCACGCAGGAACGCGGCTGGAAGGTGAAACGGTGCTTTCCAATGGAGGTAGGGTTTTGGCTGTCAGTTCTTTGGCCAATTCGATGGACGAAGCCCTGGCATTGAGTTACAAGAATACTGAAAGAATTTCGTTCGATAAGATGTATTATCGGACCGATTTGGGTTTTGACTTAAAATAGGCAAAAGATGTTTCTCAGGCTTTTTAACAGTAAAAATGTTTACAGTGCCATACTGATCCCATTGGTCGCCTTTCTCTTCTGGATGGAGCCTTTGAAGGTGCCTGTTGCCCTGGTGGTCATCCCCGGTGAGGGAATGATGCCGCTCTATACATTTTTTGCCAAATTCTTCATTTCAAGTACTATATGGCCGGTCGTTACCGGATTTTTGCTGGTCTTGCTGAATTCCCTGCTCCTGTCGTTGCTGAGTTACGAATTCCAGTTTTTGCAGCACCGGACCTTCCTTCCCGGGATTCTTTACGTGGCGATTGTCTCCTCGTTTCCCTCCCTGCAGACGTTTCATCCGGTCTATCCGGCTACCTTGTTTGTACTTTTGGCGGTGTATTACATATTTTCCACCTATCACCGGAAAAATGAGATCTCCTCAACCTTCAACGCCTCCTTTTTGCTCTCCATCGGAGCCCTCTTTTACTTGCCTGTCATCACCCTTTTGCCCCTGATCTGGATCTCTATTTTTGTTTTGCAAAAGAGCGACAACTGGAGACTGCTGGTCATTCCGCTGATTGGAATTTCCCTTCCCTGGTTGTTACTCTGGACTTTTCTTTTTGTCTCCGGATCCGATCAGACCTTCATTGCCTCCATCGTGCAAGGCATGAAAACTGCCAATAATCAATTTATGTACAACTACGGGTTTCTGATAGTTACCTGTTTTATTTTCCTGTTGTCGGCTTTTGGGAGTATTTCGCTGATCAATTCTGTCAGCATCCGGAAAATGAGTACCCGAAAATATTTCATCATTCTTTACTGGATGCTCGGACTTAGCATTCCTTCCGTCTTCCTGCTTCCTTCCACCGGACTGGGTATCATTGCGATAACCACAATTCCCGTCGCCTTTTTGATCTCTCATTTTTTTATGACAGGGAAACGTGGATTCTGGAAAGAATTTTTCTTCTTTATTTTCCTGGCCACTCTCGTAGCCGGACACTTTTTACTCTTCGAACAATTCTGAGCCACTTTGTGGCAGGGCTTCCGGCAGGTCATCCTCTATCAGGTGGTCGGGCAATGATTTCTGGGTCTTGATTCCCAAATCCTTCAGTTTTTCGGAAGTCCGAACCAGGTTTCCCTTGCCCGTATGCAATTTGCTGAGGGCATTGCCGTAGTTGGACTGTGCCGTTTCGATGCTTTTCCCAACTTTTTCGAGGTCCTGGACAAAATTGACGAATTTGTCGTAGAGAGAGGCGCCCAGCGAGGCAATCTCCAGGGCATTTTTGGTTTGGTTCTCCTGTTTCCAGATGGAGGAGATGGTGCGGAGCGATGCCAGCAGCGTGGAGGGACTCACGATCACTACTTTGTTGTCCCACGCATAGTTGAACAACTCCTGATCCTCCTGAATGGCGATGGCAAAGGAGGATTCTATCGGCAGGAATAGCAGAACGAAATCGGGGCTGTTGAGGTTTTTGGCGGTTGGGTAATGTTTATCTGAAAGCATTTTGATGTGGGATCGCAGTGATCTAAGGTGATCGGCAAGATATTGAATCCGCAGTTCATCGGAGGGTTCATTCACCAACCGTTCGTAAGCCACCAGGGAGACTTTTGAGTCCACGATCAAATGCTTTTTGTCGGGCAGGTGGATGATCACATCGGGACGGATCTGCTTGCCGTCACTGTTCTCATCGACCACTTCTCGCTCGTATTCACGGCCCAGTGTCAGTCCTGAACGTTCCAATACCCGCTCCAAAACAACCTCGCCCCAGTTGCCTTGCTTTTTCACATCGCCCTTGAGTGCCTGGGTTAAATTTTGTGCATCGTTGCTGATTTTGTGGTTGAGCTCCTGCAACTTTTTCAGTTCCACTTTCAAGTCGGTCTGGTCCCTGAGTGATTTCTCGTATGACTCCTCCACTTTCTTCTCGAAGGTCATTATCTTCTCTTTCAGCGGAGACAGGATCTCTCCTATATTCTTCTGATTCAATGTTGTAAATTCGGCCGAATGCTCCTTGAGAATTTTATGTGCGACATTTTCAAATTCAACGGTTAGCCGTTTTTGTATCTGCTCCAGTTCCGTTGCCTTGTCGGCCAGTTCTTTTTTCGCATGCTCCAGTTCCGACAGGGAGGTGGTCAGTAATCTGATGGAATCTTCATTCTTCTGTCTTTCTCCATTCAGCTCCGTTTTCAGCTCGGAAAAATCTTTTGATACGGAGAAAAGCTGTTGTTCGGCCAGTGATTTGCTTTTTTCAGCCTCTGCGATTTTGGATTGCATCAGTTTTTCCGTCTCGTTGAGCAGGTTTGCATTGGAGTTGCGCTGGTCGCTGATGCGCCGCTGTTGCCAGAGAAAAACCAGGGTGCTGCCGCCAAGAAAGGCCAGAATCGGATAGAGAATTTCCATTGGGAGATATTTTTGATAAATATAAAAAAAGCGCAACCGTTTTTGCCGGTTGCGCTCACAATTGTGTGGAAATATTTTCAGGGGAAACGGTAGACAATTGAGTTGATCACCATTCCGGCTCCAACGGAAGTCAGGATAATGTGGTCACCTGATTCGATAGCGTGGT
>CAINVV010000159.1 GCA_903854235.1 uncultured Bacteroidia bacterium
GATCTAACTTAAAGATACTTCCCTGGTGTTGTTGCAAGTGATCCATATTGGGTTCCACCCAGATTCGTCCTCCGTGTTTTTCGACAAATTCCCTGCACATAATCAGACCCAATCCGGTACCTTTCTCGTTGTTGGTACCGCTCAAAGAGAAACTCTCCTCAATTCTGAACAGTTTGGACACCACCTCATCCTTGATTCCAACACCATCATCCTTGATAGAAATTAACATCTCCCATTCAAGGTTGTTGGCCGATATAACAATCTCGCCACTGGGATAGGTAAATTTGATCGCATTGGAGATCAGATTCCGCAAGATGGAACCGAGGATCTGCCTGTCGGCATAAACTCGTTGATCATCAGAAACCAGACTGGTCAAGGTAATTCCTTTTTGATAGGCCATTTCATTGAGAGAAGCAAAAATCTCTCCTATAACCTGGGATATCACTATAGGGGTAGGGTCATAACGAATGCTGCCAGTCTGTGAACGAGACCATTCCAACAGGTTGGAAAGCAGCTCCATGGCGCGCTTGGAGGAGTGCTGAATGATGCCTGCATACTCTTCCAGTCCTTCGTAATCCCTTTTCCGGATCTGATCGATCAACAGGTTGCTGAAACCAAGTATGCCGTTGAATGGAGCCCTGAGGTCGTGCGAAATGATTGAAAAGAATTTATCCTTGGTGGTATTGAGCTCGGCAAAATTGAGTTCACTTTTTCTGAGCTCTTCCTGTGCCTGTTTTTGTTCCGTAATATCCAGGGAAATTCCGGCCAGAAGACTACGTCTCTCCCCGATCTGAATTGGAAACTTGATGGTTTTGAAGGTACGACCATTAAACTCTTCTTCTATTTCCAACTTTTTGCCCTCCCTTATGATTTTCAGGTCGGCTTCCAGAAACTGGTCTGCAGATTCTGCTGAGAAAAGTTCGAACATGGTTTTTCCGAGCAAGTCATCCATCGGTCTTCCGATCAGATTCTCGAAATTCCGGCTGAGCCGCAAGGTACGGATATTATCATCTTTGAAAAAAACATATGCAGGGCTGTGCTCCAAAAATTGGGCAAATATCTCTTCATCGATCTCAAACTTTTTCTCGTATTGCTTATTCAGGTTGACATCACGGACATAGGTTGTCCTCTCCTTTCCCAATTCCGTGCGATTTGCATTCCTGAAATTAAACAAGGCCTGAATTTGGAGTACCAGGTCTTCGTCTCCGACTGAAATGGAAAGGCAGGCATTTGCTCCCGCTTCCAGCGCTTTCAATCCGGCAGCCAGATGCCCCGGCCCTTCCAGCAAAAAAAGCAGAGGCACCTCCTGGAGCCATTCATCTCTCTTCAGGTTTCGGCACAGCTCGTAGGCTATCGGATCATCCGGTCCTAACAAGATGAGATCGGGATCCAGAGAGGAGGTTATTTCAAATCCATCCAGACCAAGCAGGGGGATTATCAGTTTACTATCCGGCAGGAGATCCTTTAAGCGTTTTGTCAAATTGGGAAGGTTCTCAAAATGGCCGGCAATTACAAGAATTTTCTTCATTTCCTCGTGGTTTAAATTAGGTTTTAACTTTCCACAATTCCATTATTCAAATGCCGCATTTCTGAAAATGCAACCACAAACTGCTAAACATAAGCACCTTAGTCTGCCTTGCAATATACAAAATATTGACTTAAATATCATTATGTGTACTATTTTTTAACATCATTTCAACAAGATCACTTAGAATATACCAGGATACAGAATTTTACCACAAAGCCTAAGTATCTAATATCTAAATAGTAAAAATTCAGATTAAATGTCCATCCAGACTTCAGTTTATAGTTGATGCTCAAACGTGGGCAAATATCATAAATCTATATATGTACTAATTTACATAATATTGTGCTAATCAAAATAACCTTGGTGATTTTTTTTTCAATGGGAGTCTCAAATAGCTTCTTCAGCGCCCCGATAGATCCACTCCCATTGCACGGATGTAACCGTTGTTTTGTGCGCAGTTTTTAAATCTGCAATTCTCCAGAAAGCTGAGCAGGATCTTCCGGGCCTCTTCCTGATTGGGGCGCGCCTTCCTGATTTCGTCAAACGTTTTTCGGGGTGCTTCTGTAAAGGCAACCATCTTATCCCAGTCGAAAGGAGTTGGAACTGTAACCATTGCACTTTGCTTTCCCAACTTTTTGTAGGGCCAATAATGGTAGCCGATGTTGTTTTTGACCATCAGCCTGGTCCAGGCAGCTATCCATTGGTCGCTGTTCTCGCCGGTTTCACCCATGTAGATGGGAAGATTGACAGAATCGCGAAAATGAACAAAATCCTGAATGTTGGACTGAAGGGTGTCGCACCAGTACCGGTGACAGGTATACATCATCTTATTGTCGAATTTTGAATCTCTGAACACTTTGAAATTGCCGTCCCATTGGGCTCCTCCCAGCAATACAATGTGGTTTGCATCTACCGTACGGATGGCGGTTATTGCCTTTTTGTAGAGCGGCTCAAGTGCGGCATTCAATTTGGCCATATCTCCACCAAAATAGGGAGCTATCGGCTCATTCAGGAGATCGTAACCCAAAATCATCGGTTCATCCTTGTACCTGGCAGCTATTTTCTTCCAGATGGCGACAAAAATTTCCTGACTTTTGGGACTGGTCATCAACCAGGGATAGCCGAAACTGTCGTCGATGTTGTCGCCTGTCTGACCACCAGGGGCATCATGCATGTCGAGAATCAGATAAATTTTGGATTCGCGGCACCAGTTCAACAGGGAATCGATGCGCTGAAATCCGTCCTGGCCGGCAGAGAGGCCCAGGTAATCTTCCTCTGTAAACAACTTGTAATGAAACGGCAGACGGATGGAATTGACTCCCGTACGCTTAAGGAAACGGATATCCTCCCGCGTGACATAGTTGTCCTTGAATTTTTTCCAAAAATCATTGGTGAAGTCGGGACCTGCCAATTCCCGGAATGCCTGGTCAATCAAACGGGCAGAGCTCGTTCCCTTGAAACCGAACATATATCCTTCCGGGTTAAGCCAGTTGCCCAGATTAATGCCCCTGATTAAAAACTTCTCTCCACCTGGTGCGAGGAGGTTGGGGCCGGAAATGGAGATAAATCCTGAACGGGAATTTTCGGACAAATTGGGTTGAAAGGCAGTAAACAACAGTGCAAAAAAAAGGAAAAGAAATCCAGTTTTCAATAGATTTTTCATAAGATGGAGGTTTATAGCGAAGGAGACCAAGATAGTGAAATTGACCGTATCTTAGAAAAAAAATTGACTATCAAAATCTGGACAGGTATGATTATTGTAGGCAACAATAAGATTGGATTACGACCGAGATACTTATTCATCTGTTTTCTGAGCATTTGCTTTGTCCTGAATGCCAGGGCATCCTTGATTGTAAATCCATTTGCTAAAAATTATGACGGCAGAAAAGGAATCCATTTCTATGTTTCCAAACTTGGGAATAACACGGATGGCTCAAGCTGGGAAAAAGCCTTTCATTCGATTCAGTCGGCACTCTCGGCACTCCCCGATGAAAAGGGAGGACACATCATCGTGATAAGGCCTGACACCTATGTGGAAGCCAATCTTTATCCTGCCTTCAAAGGAGCGGGAGGTTCCTACAACCTGCTTGTGGGGGATACCGACGGCAGACTTGGATCGGGTGCAAAAGGAAGAATTGTCATCGATGCCAGTGATCCGGAGAAGGGATTCAAGAGCTACGATTGGTGGGGAACCATCCGGTCTACCTCCCAGGGTTGGCGACCGGAATTTACAGAGCAGACTTTTTCGGGGATCGGTTGGGACCGATGGATCCTGAAAAACTTATATACTTCGGGTGGAGACGCCGGTTTTTTTTGGGACCTGACGGACAAAAGCGGTGAAGGATTTACGGTAATCGTGGAAGATTGTGTCGGGATCGGTCGGGCCTTCGGCGGAGGAATCTGCTATCCGATTGTCAGGCCTGACGAACCCAGCATCTTCAGGAGGTGCTACTTTCTGGCCCTCGACTGGGTGGGAGATGCTGCCGCGGTATTGGTCGGAGGCTGGGAGACTACCATGCCTTCAGCTCCGCACCTGATTCTGGAGGATTGCACAATGGTCCACCCCGATAATGCGCTTGCCATGTCGTATGCAAGCAAATGTGTCAGGGTCCGGGCCACAGGATGTAGATTTCTGGTGCTCAATTTTACACAACCAGAGATGGGTGGCAAATCGACAGGTATTATCTGTTCACAGGGGCATCACCCTGCCGGGAATTTACACATTGATCTGGAAGACTGCCTGCTTGCCGGATACAGTGTCTTTACCAATGGCACCGATGGGGAGGCAACCAGCTATACTGTGAAGGGGCATGTGCAGGCTTACCTGCAGTTTCGGCAGTCCCTGCCTGAAGGTTTTGAACGGATCACCAGCTGGCCGACGGAACTGTTTGACCGGATGGCCATCCCAAAACCCTGATCTGTGTACTCTGATGCCTTACTGCAAAACAAAAAGAACAAATTCAACCAAAAAGAGCATTCCCGGTTTCGTAAAAACAGCGTTCCATGACAAAGACTCACTTCATTTCGATGGTTTTATTGCTGCTGCTCACCCCTCTCTTATCGCGGGAGCAACAGACTGACAAGGCAAATCCCTATCACCTCGAAATTGTTTCAAACACGGAGGAGTACCTGAAACTGGTCAGAAAAAATCCGGCCAATGAATTGGTTGACCTTGAAAGAGCGGTACCGGGAATCGCTCTCGACCTCCGCTATGCTACCTCCAACAATTTCACGCATCAGATCGTCTATCCTACGGCCAAAGCCTTTGCCCGTAGACCTGTGGCCGATGCTCTCTGTAAAATTCAGACAGAATTGAAAGGAATAGGGCTCGCACTGAAAATTTTCGATGCCTATCGTCCCTATGGCGTCACACTCAAATTTTTTTCCATCAGCCCAGATACCAATTTTGTAGCCTCTCCCAAAACCGGATCCCGGCACAACAGAGGTTGCGCCATTGACCTGACCCTGATCGATCTTAATACCGGCCGGGAGCTTGAGATGCCAACTACTTTCGACAACTTTACTGCAAAAGCCGGTCATGCCTACCTGAAACTTCCTCCTCAGGTGCTGAAAAACAGACAGCTACTTCGGGAGACCATGGTGCAATTTGGGTTTGTACCAAACGAAGGGGAATGGTGGCATTATGATTTTAAGGGATGGCGGAATTACAAAATTATGGATCTCTCCTTCGAAGAGTTACGTAAAAACTAAAAAAACAGATCATGAATAAATTCTTCCTGGTTGCCGCCCTTGTATTTGGCCTTGCAGGACATGCTAAAGCGCAATACAACAACGACCTGATCATTGAACAAATTCTAAAAACAGATACGACCTCGCTGGGACAAAGAATAAGTTATCCTGTTACCGCAAACGACGAAGTAACCATGCTGAAAATCACCTTGCCTCCAGGAAAGACAACCGGGTGGCACGTACACGAAATTCCGGTATTTGCCTATGTGCTCAAGGGGACCCTTACGGTGGAGTTTGAAGATGGGAAAACCGTTAGGTTTGCTGAAAACAGCTCCTTTGCAGAAGTGCTTCACACCGTCCACAGGGGAATCAACAGGGAAAACTGCGATCTGGTACTACTCGCTATCTATCTGGGAGAAAAAGGAAAACCTCTTTCCATAAAAAAAGAAAAAAAATAGCTGGAAGTTATCTTGTCATGCCCATATACATCCCTCCCAGGTAGGGAATCAGCCAGAACATCCAGACCATCAGGCTGTAAGTATGAAATTCGAGACGGTGTTTTTCACTTCCTTTCCAGACTACTACCGTGGCCCAGATAGCATGAATAAGCATCAGCCACAGTGCCACCTGTCCCGTAAGGGTATGCAAATCATTCAGATCAAAAGGATTGGAGGAGAGTTTGCTCATAGCGATAGTGCCAGTCGTATCAAAAAGAAATCCTGCCCAGAAAGCAACAACATGCCAAACTTTCAGATAATGTGAGATCTGTTCTGCCCATACTCCCAGTGAATAAAACAGCAAGGCCAGTGTTATCAAGGTGGCAGAGAGCACCATAAAATTTGTCATGGTTAATTTTATTAGGAAGTTACAGTTGGAATTTGTCTAAAAATAACAAAATAAGGTCAGATATTCATCCCAACGTATTGAAATGGACAATTGGGAACAATTAATCCCAATTTTAACTGGATGCCGGGCCAAATCAGTCCAAACCTTCCAAACCAAACCTGTCGAAGATTGAGTTTCTGCTGAAAACTGATTACAATATAAATTGGATTGCTTATCATTGTCAAATTGAAATATAAACAGTTGGTGAAAGTTTCTATCCTTCACCACTGCGGAAAACAAAGTATGCAGTTGAAAAGATCGTGTTATTTGGTATTGTTCTTGGTTTTTCTGATCGCTTTCCCCTGTCTGGCGCAACAAAAATTCACCCTGAGCGGGTTTGTCAAGGATGCTAAGACCGGAGAAAACCTAATTGGGGCCACTGTCACCATCAAGGAGTTGCAGGGCAAGGGAACAGGTACCAATGCCTACGGATTCTATTCCATCACCCTTCCGGCAGGACATTATCAGGTTACTACCCAATTCATCGGATTTGCGCCGCAAGTTCAGCAAATCAATCTGAATCAACCCGTCAAACAAAATTTTGCCCTTACCGAAATGGTGAGTACCCTGGATGAGGTGGTGGTCTCCGGTCAGCGCCGCGACGAGAACATATCCCGCACTACGATGGGAATGCAAAAGCTAAATACCAATGAAATCAAAAGCATTCCAGTGTTGTTTGGCGAAAATGATGTTTTAAAGACCATCCAGCTATTGCCCGGAATTAAACCTGCGGGAGAAGGCAGCAGCGGTTTCAATGTCAGGGGCGGATCGGCCGACCAGAATCTGATTTTACTGGACGAAGCCACTGTCTTCAATGCCTCCCACCTGATGGGATTTTTCTCAGTGTTCAATTCGGATGCCATCAAGGACATCACGGTTTATAAGGGCAATGAACCTGCAGATTATGGTGGCAGATTATCTTCCGTGCTCGACATCAAAATGAACGATGGCAACGATCAGCAGATGAAGGTTTCAGGAGGTATCGGGTTGATATCTTCCCGCATCAACCTGGAGGGTCCGATCGTCAAGGGCAAAGGATCCTTTATGCTTACAGCCAGACGGACTTATGCCGACCTGTTCATGAAACTCTCTTCCGACACTACCAGAAACCAGACCAAGCTCTATTTTTACGACCTGAATGCAAAAGCCAGTTACCGGCTCAACGGCAACAACAGGATCTACCTATCCGGTTACCTCGGTCAGGATGTGATTGCCCTTAAGAATACCTTTGGAATCAATTGGGGAAATGTATCGGGGACCCTGCGGTGGAACCATCTTTTCTCCGACCGGCTATTTTCCAATACGTCCCTTATTTTCAGCAATTACGACTACAAAATCTACATCAACAACGGCAACAAGCTGAACATCATCTCCCGGATTCAGGATTATGGCATCAAGCAGGACTTTCAATTCTACATCCACGAAAATTCTACCCTAAAATTCGGGTTCAACTCTACCTATCACAAAATTATCCCCGGAGTAATTACCTCAGATTCCAACATTGACCTAAAGAATCTCACCAATAAATTCGACTGGGAAAATGCGTTCTATTTCTCGCACCAATACCATTTCAACGACCACCTGAAGATTGAATATGGTACTCGCCTCACTTTGTTCAGCGCCATGGGACCAGGCAGCTACTATACCTACGATACAAATGGAAAGATCACCAATGTGGTCGGGTACAAATCCGGTCAGTTCATAAAGAACTACCTGAACCTTGAACCCCGCATCACGATCGATTTGCTCCTCAATCCGGAGAGTTCCATCAAGGGATCCCTCTGTCGGAATGTCCAAAACCTCCATTTGCTTTCCAATTCGACCTCCGGTAACCCGACAGACCTATGGATTCCAAGCAGCAACAATGTCAAACCAGAGCTGGCAGATCAGCTATCGCTGGGATATTACAGGAATTTCAGCGACAACAAATACGAATTCTCCGTCGAATCCTATTACAAAAAATTGCAGAATCAGATCGACTACAAGAATGGTGCAGAGCTGTTGTTCAATGAGAATGTGGAATCGCAAATACTCTTCGGACAAGGCAGGGCATACGGACTGGAGATGTTCCTGAAAAAGAAGCAGGGACGCTTCAACGGTTGGATCAGTTACACCCTGTCGCGCAGTGAACGTAAATTTGATACAATCAACAGTGGAAATTATTTTCCTGCCAAGCAGGATCGCACCCACGACATCTCCATCGTTGGGATGTATGAATACAACAAACGCTGGACTTTTTCAGCCACCTGGGTATATTACACCGGCAATGCGGTCACCTACCCCACCGGAAAATATTCGATTGATGCGAAAACCATGTTTTACTATTCCAACCGGAATGCCGACCGGATGCCCGCCTACCACCGTCTTGACCTTGGAGCTACCTGGATCAGAAAGAAGAGTGAGAAGTTTGAGTCCAGCTGGAATTTCTCCATCTACAATGCCTACGGACACGAAAATGCCTACATGATCACCTTCCGCGACAGCAAAACGGATCCGACCAAAACGGAGGCAGTACAGACGACCCTTTTCAAGATGATTCCATCGGTAACCTACAACTTTAAATTTTGATGGAGATGGAACAGTTGATTCAAAATAGAAACACCCGGAATTTCAGAGGAGGACGCAAGGCGATAAGTTGTCTTATGATAGCTTCCCTCCTGGTACTGCTGTTCTCCTGTGAAAAAGTGATACATCTTGATTTAAAAAATGCGGGTGCAAAAATCGTTATTCAGGGAAATGTTTACGATCAGCCGGGTCCCTATACTGTCAAAATTTCAAGTTCTGTCAGTTTTGATGCATCCAGCAGTTATCCCCCAATTACCGGGGCAAGGGTAGTCATTTCTGACAACATCAATCAATCCGAGCTCCTGACAGAGTCCTCCTCCGGAACCTATGTGACTTCAAAATTGAAGGGACTACCGGGAAGGACCTACACCCTTTCTGTCAAGACGGGTACAGACAGCTACCAGGCCAGTGCGGTAATGCCTTATGCCGTGGGTATAGACAGCATCTATTTTGCCACCAGTCCCTTCAGCGGTGAGGTCCAGACAGCCATCAGTTTCAGGGATCCAATCTTTTCCGTTGACTATTACAGAATGGTCTATTTCATCAACAAGATTCAGCAGAAGCCTTTTTATGTGATCGACGACGAACTATTTCCAGGAGTACAGATCCATTACGCCCTTTCATCCAGAAACAGTGATATAAAGCTGAAACAGGGTGATCAGGTGATGGTTTGGCTGGAAAGCGTGGATCCA
>CAINVV010000160.1 GCA_903854235.1 uncultured Bacteroidia bacterium
ATTACTGCCCGGGTTGCAGTCATGGGGTGGTACACAAACTGATAGCAGATGTCATTGAAGAGCTGGGTATTCAGGATCAAACCATTGGGGTATCCCCGGTAGGTTGTGCTGTTTTTGCCTATAATTACATCGACATCGACTGGTCGGAGGCTGCTCACGGACGTGCACCGGCTGTAGCCACGGGTATCAAGCGCGTCATGCCGGAAAAAACTGTTTTCACCTACCAGGGAGACGGCGACCTTGCCGCCATCGGCACAGCCGAGACGTTGCACGCAGTCAACAGGGGGGAGAACATCGTCATGATCTTCATCAACAATGCCATCTACGGAATGACAGGAGGCCAGATGGCCCCTACCACCCTGCTTGGGCAAGTTACGGCGACCACTCCCTATGGACGAAATGTTGACCTGAATGGCTATCCGCTGAAGATTACGGAATTAATTGCACAATTGCCCGGAGCAGCCTATGTGACGCGTCAGAGCGTACATACTGCCGGAGCGGTCAGAAAAGCCAGAAAGGCCATTCGGAAAGCCTTTGAGCTTTCCCAACAGAATATTGGTACTTGTTTTGTAGAGGTGGTTTCTACCTGCAATTCAGGCTGGAAAATGACCCCTGTCGAATCCAACGACTGGATGGTCAAACACATGTTTCCGCTTTTCCCGCTGGGAGATCTGAAGGATGGTGGAAAAGATGCGACGGAACCTTTCCAAACGAGGAAAGAATAGGAACCTTTGCTCAAATATTTTTCTGATTTAAAAAATATTGAAATTAAGGGGCAAATCAATTTACCGTTTGAAGTTGAAACTAACAGCTAAAAGCTAATAGCTAAAAGCTTTCACAAGGATTTATAAAAGCTTAAAAAATGACTGAAGAAATTATTATTGCCGGCTTTGGCGGACAGGGAGTTCTATCCATGGGAAAGATACTTGCCTATTCCGGAGTGATGCAGGATCAGGAAGTAGCCTGGTTTCCCTCCTATGGCCCCGAGATGAGGGGTGGAACCGCCAACGTGACGGTCATTTTGAGTGATGACAGAATCAGTTCACCGGTACTGCACGAATTCGACACCGCCATCATCCTCAACCAGCAATCCATGACCAAGTTTGAGAAAATGGTTAAGGTGGGAGGAACCTTGCTCTACGACCCCAATGGAGTCGTGAAGCATCCAACCCGGAAGGATATCAACATTTACAAGGTAGAAGGAGCCAGACTCGCTGTTGAGATGGGTAATCCACTCACCTTTAATATGATTGTTCTAGGTGCCTTCCTGAAAGTAAAACCGGTGATCAAATTGGAAAACATCAAGAAAGGACTGGAAAAATCATTGCCCGAAAGACACCACAAGCTGATTCCGCTCAACCTCAAGGCCATTGAGGTGGGTCAGGCCAATCTCGAAACTGTGCAGGAATTGTAACAGAAAAAACCGGCTAATCCCGGTTTTTTTGTGCGCAAAATATCCTATATTCTCTCGTCAATTTTACTTAGATTTAGTGCCAGATAATTAAATCTTCACCAAACAGCCTGTTAACAGATGAACATTAAGACAAGATTGACCCTGATGAACTTTTTCCAGTTCTTCATTTGGGGTTCGTGGTTATTGACGATCGGGGCCTATTGGTTCCAAACCAAACATTGGTCAGGGACAGAGTTCGGAGCCATTTTTTCGACGATGGGAATTGCCTCACTTTTTATGCCCGCCATTGCAGGTATCATTGCCGACAGATGGCTAAACGCAGAAAAACTTTACGGCATTTTTCACCTGTGTGCAGCAGTTATTCTATTCATGGTACCAAGGGTCAACGACCCATCCACCATGTTCTGGATCATGCTTGTCAACATGATATTTTACATGCCTACCATTGCTCTTTCCATCACTGTGGGATACTCTACCCTGAAAAGCAAGGGACTCGACATTGTTACCGAATATCCACCCATTCGTGTTTGGGGGACCATCGGTTTTGTGGTGGCACTTTGGGTCATTAGCCTCTTGCATCTGGAAGTCACCGCCGGACAATTTTATGTTGCTTCCGGAGCTTCCCTGTTTTTGGGAATCTATGCTTTTACCCTGCCGAAATGTCCACCGCTCGGAAAGACCCAGAATGATTCCTGGGTAAGTGCAATGGGACTCGATGCATTTAAGCTTTTCAAGAACGTGAGAATGGCCGTATTTTTCATCTTTGCCATGTTACTGGGTGCTGCCCTGCAACTAACCAATGCTTATGGAGACACCTTTTTGCACGATTTTGCCAACATCACCCAATTCAAGGATACCATTGCCGTCAAGTATCCTGCCATCATCATGTCCATTTCCCAGATATCCGAAACGCTTTTTA
Organism: uncultured Bacteroidia bacterium; assembly: GCA_903854235.1. Taxonomy (GTDB): domain Bacteria; phylum Bacteroidota; class Bacteroidia; order Bacteroidales; family Prolixibacteraceae; genus CAINVV01. Next base: position 2,334 of record CAINVV010000160.1, read on the forward strand.
TTCTCACCATTCCATTTTTTCTCAGAAGGTTTGGCATCAAACGGGTCATGCTGTTCAGTATGTTTGCCTGGGTACTACGGTTTGGACTCTTTGCCTTTGGCAATCCTGCAGAAGGACTCTGGATGATCGTTGCCTCGTGCATCATCTATGGAATGGCTTTTGATTTTTTCAACATCTCCGGCTCGCTCTACGTGGAATCACAAAGTGAACCCGGAATCAGGGCAAGTGCCCAGGGATTGTTCATGGTGATGACCAACGGATTTGGTGCATTTCTTGGCAGCCGGATCAGTGGGATTCTCATAGACAAATATTTCACCGTTGGCGAAACCAAAGACTGGCACAACATCTGGCTGGTTTTTGCCGGATATGCCCTTGTACTCGCCATTGTATTTCCCATTCTGTTTAAACACAAACATGAACGGATAAAAAGTACTTAGAGTACTTAGATTTTGGAGTACTTAAAGTATTCGGCTCCAAACTCTAAGTATTCGAAGTACTCCAAACTTTAAGTACTTCTTATGCTGAACCGTCAACTTCTCTCACCTGCCAGCATCGTGGTGGTCGGTGCCTCCAACAACGTCACCAAACCAGGCGGAAAAATCCTTAAAAATCTGCTGGAGCATGAATTTGAGGGGCAATTGTATGCCGTAAATCCGAATGATTTAAGTATTCAAGGTGTGCAAACCTTTGCATCGGTATCTGCCTTGCCTGAGGTTGAATTGGCCATCCTGGCCATCCCTGCGAAAAGTTGTACTGAAGCGGTTGCGATCCTGACAAGGGAAAAGCAAACGAAGGCATTTATCATCATATCGGGCGGTTTCAGTGAGATGGGACCGGAAGGCGCTTTAATTGAACAGGAGATCGTTGACCTAGTGAGCAAGGCAGGAGCCTGCCTGATTGGGCCCAACTGCATTGGGATGCTCACCCATTCCTATGCTGGCGTATTTACGGAGCCCATTCCACGTTTGGAACCCACTGGAGTAGATTTTGTATCCGGATCAGGAGCCACAGCCGTTTTTATCATGGAATCGGCCATTCCAAAAGGACTCACCTTTTCCAGGGTCATATCTGTTGGAAATTCGGCCCAATTAGGAGTCGAAGAGGTTTTGGAATACTGGGATTTACATTCTGAACTCGAAGCCCAGGCCCTCGTAAAACTGCTTTACATCGAAACCATTCATAATCCCGACAAATTTCTTTTTCACGCCACCTCCCTTGTCAGGAAAGGGTTTAGATTGGCCGCAATCAAGGCTGGAAGTTCAAAAGCCGGCAGCCGTGCAGCCTCCTCCCATACAGGCGCCATGGCCAGTTCCGATTCGGCTGTTGAAGCACTTTTCCGCAAGGCAGGCATCGTGCGTTGTTACGGTCGCGAGGAACTCACGACTGTTGCCTGTGTACTGATGTCCAAGCAGATGAAAGGGAAAAACATGGCCATCATCACCCATGCCGGCGGACCTGCCGTGATGTTGACGGATGCCCTGGAAGCGGGGGGTGTCAACATTCCGAACATACCCGACTCTCCCGTTAAACAAAGGCTGAAAGATGCCCTCTTTCCGGGTTCCTCTGTGGAAAATCCGATCGATTTTCTGGCAACAGGCACAGCAGAACAACTCAATACCATCATCGACACCTGCGAAAACGAGATGGATGATATCGACGGAATGGCAGTCATTTTTGGCAGTCCTGGACTCACTTCCGTGAAGGATGTGTATGAAGTGCTGGACAAAAAGATGAAACAGTGCAAAAAACCAATCTATCCCATCCTGCCTTCGGTGATGAATGTGAAGAAGGATCTTGCCTATTTTCTATCCCACGGAAATGTCAACTTTCCGGATGAGGTTCTTCTCGGCAGGGCTCTGACAAGAGTAAAACTTACTCCGAAACCTTCCGGACAGGAAATCTTCCTGGATGGAGTCGACGTTCCGCGTATCCGGAGGATCATCGACAGTTGTCCCAATGGCTATCTGTCGCCCGAAATGATAGAACAACTGCTTGCAGCGGCCTCCATTCCCTTTGTCAGGGAGATCGTGGCTCACACGGAACCGGAGGCGCTCGCTGCTGCCGATCGTATCGGATTTCCACTGGTGATGAAAGTGGTCGGTCCGCTCCATAAAACAGATGTGGGAGGTGTTACGCTCAACGTCCGTTCAAAAGAGATGGTTGCAGTCGAATTCAACAGGATGATGAAGATCAAGGAGACCACCGCCATTTTGTTGGCCGAACAGGCGGAAGGCATCGAACTTTTTGTTGGGGCCAGCTACGAACCAAAATTTGGACATGTGGTCCTTTGCGGGATAGGAGGAATATTTGTGGAGGTGCTCAAAGATACCACCTCCGGTCTTGCTCCCCTGACTTTCGAGGAGGCCAATTCGATGATCCGTAACCTAAAAGCCTACCCAATCATCAAGGGTTACAGGGGGAAATGCGGTGTTAGTCGGAAAACCTTTGCCGAAATAATCGTCCGGTTGTCCACCATGCTTCGTTTTGCAACGGAAATCAAGGAGATGGATCTCAATCCGTTGATGGGAAACAAGAACAGGATCGTGGCGGTAGATGCCAGGATCAGAATCGAGAAATAGAACGATTTTAACCTCTATACCAGCATGAATTACCGCTATCTGGCTCTTCTTATTTTTATGGGAGTTATGATAAATTCCTGTCATATTGAAACTTCAGAGAAACAACTCGACTCTTTCTTTATCAGACAGGATAGTCTGTTTGTCAAAGCTTATGAACAAAGGGATGTGATCAAATATGACCATTTGATGACCGAATTTCTGGCAAAATACCAGGCCTTATCCCCACTCGTAAAGAAAAGGTATTCCAACGATGCCGCGAATGCCTGGTACAATTTCTGCTGCACCTATTCACTATTAAACGACAAAGCAAAGGCGCTCGATTGCCTGAATAAATCAATCGCAGCTGGATATTTTGACTATGCCCATCTGCAGAGTGACAAGGATCTGGACAACATCAGGAATGAACCGGAGTATACATCCGTGGTTGGAGCATTGCAAAAGGTGGGAGATTTTCTTTATATCCTAAAAAAGGGTGCCTCCTACAATGACAATGACAAAAGAGACTTTCCGGTATTCACCTACCAAAAAAGCGATGACTCCAATCTCAAGGCATTGCGAAGCGGCTTCCATCTTGATTCTGTGGCCGGGAGTGGCGACGAGTTCACCCGCATCAAAAACCTGCTTCATTGGGTGCACAACCTGATCCCGCACGATGGCAACCACGATAATCCGGTGGTTAAAAATGCCATGAGCATGATTGCAGAATGCAAGAAAGGCAACAGGGGATTGAATTGCAGAGGATTGGCCACCGTATTGAACGAGTGCTACCTGTCGATGGGATTCAAATCCAGATTTGTTACCTGTTTGCCCAAAGACAGCCTGAAAATTGACAACGATTGTCACGTTATCAACGTTGTTTTCAGTGATTCCTTTAAAAAATGGTTGTGGATGGATCCAACCAACGACACCTGGGTTTCTGACGAAAAGGGCAACTTGTTGGGCATAGAAGAGGTCCGTGAACGATTGACAGGAAACTTGCCTTTGGCGATCAATCCGGATGCCAACTGGAACCATCGTTCGACAGTAGTTATCTCAGACTACCTCTACCGGTACATGGCAAAAAATCTGTATATCCTGGAGTGTCCTGTAAACAGTCAGTACAATTCGGAAACCGATGAGCCGGGAAAGGTAGTGCGTTACGTTGAACTACTTCCCCTCGACTATTTTAATCAATTGCCCGACAAACGTGAAGTGGGAAACATGGTGATCTACAAAACCAACAACTCTGGCAAATTCTGGGAAATGCCCTGACAACCCTAAAAAAGAAGAAAGCAAACTTTAGGCAGGTTTGTTGGATTCCGCTTCGGTCTCCCTGTGCGAATAGAACCTTTGCAAGAGGCTCAAATCATTGACCTCCTTGGAGAGGGAATCAATGGTTGTTTTGGGAATGTCATAAATGTCCAAAACGAGCATTCCATCCACACAGTTGTTAAACTTTGGATCCACATTGAAGGCGATTATTTTTGCATTCAACCCAAGATATTTTTTCAACAGTACCGGCAGTCCGTTGTTGTACTGGTCCACATCCCCGATAAATTTATCCAGGGAACTAAGTTTGGGCGAAAGGTGCTTCATGGCATCATTCAGGTGGGGATCATTGGTTTTCACCTTGAAATGATTACGAGGTTTTACAAGAGCAGCCTTCTCGTAATCGTAGAAATTGGCCATGATGTACCTGATGATTAACTCTTTTGACTTTTCAGAGTAAGTATTGCTGATGCTGACTGGTCCGATCAGATAGCGGTATTCCGGATTCTTCAGCAGAAAAAAGAGAATTCCCTTCCATAGTAAAAATAGCGGCAATGGTTTTCGTTGGTACTCCCCAACGATAAAGGAACGACCCAATTCGAGGGATTGACGAAGGGTATCCTTGAATCCATTGCTCATTTTAAACAAACTATGGGTGTAAAACCCTTGCACCCCATACTGTTCCATGATCTCCGCCCCCATCCCGATGCGGTAACCGCCCACAATCTTTTTTTCGGTATTGTCCCAGATAACAAGCTGGTGGTAATAGAGGTCGAACTCATCGACATCGGTAGAACGATTGGTACCCTCCCCAACTTCCCGGAAGGTAATCTCCCTCAACCGTCCCAATTCGCTCAATATTACCGGAATCATTTTGGTAGGTGCACAATAAATATCATAATTCTTCACCCTGAATAGAAACCCTTCCCGCTTCAGCATCGCTATCTCCTTCTCCACGAGCGCCAACGGTTGAGGCGGTATGATCGCTTCAGGCTTGGTTTCACTTTTCAGCGAGTAATCAAAGAATCCTTTGACTTCTATGCCCGAATCCAAACAATAGGTTTTTGCACGCAGGTATCTTCCATACTGTCGGATATCCGAAAATTCTTCCTGTTCCTTGACCGAAATGGGATTTCCTATTCTTACCTTGATGGTTTTATTCCTTTTATTGATCAATTCAGAAGGCAGTTTGACCGTGCGGAGGGAAGGATGGATCCTTCCCAACAGGTGAAAAAGCCGACTGTTGGTTCCGTGAAAAAAGATCGGAACGACAGGGACTTTGTTCTTTTTTATAAAGCGAAGTGCAGAAACCAGCCATTCCCTGTCAGTGATCATTGAAGATGCATAGTTTGTAGAGACTTCACCGGCTGGGAAAAGACTGAGTACTCCTCCGTTGTGAAGATGATCGATGGCGGTTTTCAATCCTGAAATACTGGAACCCGCTTCCGGCATATTTTCAAATGGATTGACGGCCAGGAAAAAATCTGAAATGGGCTCAATCTTCTTAAGCAGAAAATTGGCAATAACCTTGTGATCTCCACGCTTCATCGAAAGCAGTTTAATGAGCAAAATGCCATCAATGCCGCCAAACGGATGGTTTGACACCGTAATGAAACCACCATCGGCAGGTAATTTCTTTAGGTCATTTTCATCAAATTCAAGGGTAATATTCAGATAGTTGATGATCGCATCGATGGATTCGATCCCCTGCTTTTGGCTCACATTTTCATACAAGTCATTGATCTTGTGAAAACTGAGCAAATGCATTAAAATTTTTGCAAAATACTCACCTCCAAGGTATTGAATAAACGGACTTGCTTTGATTAAATCTTGCGGTTTGACCAGCTTCATGCGTATATAGTTTGTTTTTTTAAGATCGTCTGGAATAGCCACAAAATCATTTTCGATTGGGACGATAATTTTTCCACGGCAAATTCATCGGTTTTTCATTTGGCATTTGAAGTTCCAGCATCCAATATTCGAACCTGTACATTTCTTTCGGTAACAACCCGGGTGAAGATTGATCCAATGTCCACCTTGAACATTCAAATATATAGATTTGGCATTAAAATCCGATCCATTTGATTCCCAATCTTTATTTTCTTTTGGTGCAAAGGATTAATATTTACTGCCTCGACCCTTTGCACGGCGAAATGATGTAATTTTACATCAAAATAGATCCATTTTGAGTGAGTATCGCGCGAAGGATTGGTTACCAACAACCATCAAGGAGGTTAGAGCGTTGGGATGGGAGAGCGTGGATGTAGTCCTCTTCTCAGGGGATGCCTACGTGGATCATCCCTCTTTCGGCGCTGCAGTGATTGGAAGGATATTGGAACGGGAAGGACTCAAGGTGGCCATCGTCCCACAACCCAACTGGCAGGATGATCTCCGTGACTTCAAAAAAATGGGGAAACCCAGACTATTCTTCGCCATCACGGCAGGAAGCATGGATTCTATGGTCAACCACTATACCGCCAACAAGCGGAAAAGGTCGAACGATGCCTACACACCTGGGGACAGAGCCGGAGCCCGTCCAGATTATGCCACCATCGTCTATTCCTCTATCCTGAAGGAACTCTATCCGGATGTTCCTCTCATCATTGGTGGTATTGAAGCCTCCTTGCGCAGGGTCACCCATTACGATTATTGGTCGGATCAGCTAAAGCCGAGTATCCTGGTTGAAAGCAAGGCCGATTTACTTTTTTACGGTATGGGCGAAAAATCTCTGATTTCGCTGGTCGATCAACTTAAAAAAGGGAAGCAGGTGACCGATTTGAAGGAGATTCCCCAAACGGCTTATTTGTTGCAAAAAAAGCAGGAGCTTTTGTGCCACGATTCCTGGAAAGACCTTGAACTCTTCGGTTTTGAAGCGTGCAAGGCTGAAAAAATCAACTATGCCAAGAATTTCAAGATCATAGAGGAGGAATCCAACCGGATGGAGCCGGATACCAGACTCACCCAAAGACACGGAACCGATACCGTCGTTATCAATCCTGCCTGGCCACCGCTCACTTCGGAGGAGGCCGATCAGTTCAGTGATTTGCCGTTTACAAGGCTGCCACACCCCAAATACAACGGCAAGGGAACGATTCCTGCCTACGAGATGATCAGGCACTCTATCAACATTCACAGGGGCTGTTTTGGCGGATGCGGTTTTTGCACCATTTCGGCACATCAGGGAAAATTTATTGTTTCAAGATCGGAGGCCTCTGTCCTCCGGGAAGTAGAAACGGTAGTCAATATGCCTGATTTCAAAGGATACATTTCCGATGTTGGAGGTCCTTCTGCCAACATGTACAAAATGGCTGGAAAAGATCTTGCCATTTGTCGTCTGTGCCGCAGGCCATCCTGCATCCATCCTGCCGTTTGCAAAAACCTGAATACCGACCATAGACCGATGAGTCGGCTTTACGACAAGGTGGCAAAGACCAGGGGGGTTAAGAAGGCTTTTATTGGAAGTGGCATTCGATATGATCTTATTTTCAACAGGGTTGAAAGTGAAACCATCAACAAGGCCAATCTGACTTATCTCGAACAAGTCATCGAAAAGCACGTTTCAGGCCGGCTGAAAGTTGCCCCGGAACATACCGATGACCA
>CAINVV010000161.1 GCA_903854235.1 uncultured Bacteroidia bacterium
ATTTTCTGATCCTTGACGGAACCGGGTACCAACAATACCTGAATGTTCTGTTTCTGATTTGGTTTCAACTGAAACTCAAATCCCACCAGCGATTTTCCAGGGTTGGCGGCATCGTAGTTGGTGGTAGGTTCTGTCGACCAGGTTTTCATCTTCACCTTCCCGGGAGCATTTACCCGTAAGATCAGGGTATGCCCCTCCTTACTGAGCAGGATGCGGTTCCCTTTGATGACAGGAGTTGCGGAGGTCATCATCGTCCAGCGAACGGTAGTTGATTTATTGGTTGCTGTCATTTCATCCCTGACGACGACATATTGTTGATCCACGATGGCTACCCCACGTTTGACCGAGGCCAGCTGATTTTCATACACGGTCGACAGGTCTGATTGCGCAAACAGGAAGTTGGGTTTTTCGGAGAATTTGTCGATCCTGGCATATCCCTTTACCAGCTGAAGCTGATTATCAATGGTCAACGTGCTGTGCGCCTTGTTGTTGATCCGGAATATGCTCCAGCGCTGCGCATCCTGTGTGCGTCCGAATACCTGAATGCCCTTGGACTCGAGCGATTCGTAATCCTGCATGCCGAAATCAGAGGCCCAACGGATGCCATCGGCCTCCATCACAAAAGATCCGATATCCATGTGTCCATGGTTGACGGAGGAGGAGCCAAGCTTCAAACCAAGGAAAATGGCATTTCTGTCGCTCCAGGAGGTGCGCATCATGCATACTGGATTGGCTCCCTGGCCTTTCCAGAATTTTGCCTTTGGTTCAGTAACTTTGTCTAGCGGAAGATCTTTCCCCCAGATCATTACAGCAGGCAAAAGCCGTTCATCTGTGAATTTTGAGAAATCGTTCTGCTGCAGATAGGATTTTTCTACCCAGAGCAGGGATAAATCGTTGGATTTCTGTGCAAACCAAAACATCGCAGGACTGAGGCTTCCGCCCTGACCGCTGTCACCCCAATTGAAACACAATCCGGTTTCAGCCGACATATGCTCAAAAAATCCACCTGTCTGGAGGAAGCCGGGAGTGGCAGTCAATCCGAAATCAGTCGAATAGGCTTTCTCCAAAGCACTCAGGAACATTACATTGAAAGAGGTTCCATACCCCCAGTAGCCATACCCTTCTGGATAGGCACCATCCGGTTTGTATTCACCCATTGAGTGGGGAATGGACTTGACGGCCCGTTCGATCAGGCTTTTAGCCAAATCGGTATGTTCTTCCATCACCGCCAGGGCACCGTAGGAGATTCCTGCATTGCAAACCTGGTTCCAGTTGTTGACCACCTCCAGCCAGCTGTTGTATTTTGGATCGAGCGATGGGTACAATCCCTTGCTGACAATGGCATCCCGGATCAATTTTTTGGACGACTCACCGAGTTTGGGGTAGAGCCAGTCATACCCGATGGAAACGGCCATGGTCATCTCGGCTACATCCAGGAAATGGGAAGGATTCCAGTCTGTGAATTTGGAGATCGCCAGCAACTCCTTTTCCGTGCGGACAAAGTATTTCTCCTCACCTGTCATTCGCCAGGCGTAGGAGAGGGCAAAAATACGGCGGATGGCTTCGCGCGATTTGTCGAGCAGTCGCCTGCCAATCTGGATGCGCTCGATCGGTGGTTTATCCAGGAGATTGTCGCAGGATTGCAGGATGGCCTCGTGCATCTTCTTCCAGGTTGCATGGGTCGCAATGGCCTGTTTGATCTGGGCCTCTTCGCCCGTCAAGAGCAAAATTCG
>CAINVV010000162.1 GCA_903854235.1 uncultured Bacteroidia bacterium
GATTAAAGAGGGCCATGTAGTCGTAATTACCGGATGCATTGTTACCAAGTTTACCCCAGGAAGATCGCAGTATCAAATTATGGAAGAACCTGAAATCCTTCATGAATTGCTCTTCCGATATTCTCCATCCTGCAGAGAAGGAGGGAAACAAACCATGCCTGTTGTCTGTTGAAAACCGGGAAGAACCATCGTAACGAAGATTGGCTTCAAAAAGATAACGTTGCTTAAAATCATAGTTTAATCGACCAAACCAGGAACGTAAAGCCCAGTCAGTGGCAGTACCTCCGGTGGAGATCATCGTGGTGGCAGCATCCAAAACATAGGCACTCTGATCGAACAATCCCTTTTTAGTTGCATTGTGATTGTAGGACTTGTAGTAGGTTTCGTTGTACCCCGCCAATGCTCCTATGCTATGATTTTTTGCAAGCGTGATGTTGTAATGCAGTAAGTTTTCCAACGTATAACTGGCACTGCTGAAGGTATAGTAATAACTGGAGAGCAAGGAGGGATCAGTAGTCGGACTCATTACCTGCCCAGTACTGAATTTTACGCGTTTGCCAATGTCTGGATTGGTATAACTGTTGTACTCATCAAAACGTTTGTTGTAGTTGAAATTGAAATCCCAACTAAGGCCCTTGATGATTTTCACTTTGCTATAGAGCGTTGAGTTGACCCGCGTCACTTTATCATCCCCTTTGATATTGTTTAGCATGCCATAGAGGTTATTGGCGGTTGCACTCTCCTCAGGAGCCTCAGGATAGCCCAGGATCCCATTGTATTTCGGATAAACACCAGGTGTCGACTGCGTGGCATAACCCAACATATTCGAATAGCTTCCCATTTGTGTGCTGTTCATCGTTGCATAGCTACGAGTACCCACTGTCAGCCATTTGTTGGCATCAATCTCCACATTCGTACGTAGCGAGTATCTCTTCATTCCTGTATTATCCACCAGTCCCGGATTATCCAGGTAACCGGCAGACAAAAGAAAACGTGCATCTTTGGTAGCACCGTTGACTGAAATAGTATGATCCTGAACCAGGTTGCTGCGGTACATTTCCTTGTTCCAATCGGTATTCGGGAAAGCTACATAATTTGGTATGCCAAGTGAATTCAGGGTATTGGGGCTCTTGTTGGCCGTATCCCAGGCTGAAATCGTGGTTGCCGAAAAGACTTCGGCGGTGCTGATATTCCTGGCACTTTCATTGAGAAGGCGCATGTAGGTAGGATAATCAGACACAAAATCCAACAGGTTGGCTGGTTGAGCAACAGAGAAAATACCGTTGTAGGTAACATTCAATTTTTTGTTGTCACCTTTTTTGGTGGTTACCAGAATGACCCCATTGGCAGCCCTGGAACCATAAATTGAGGCAGATGCTGCATCCTTCAGTACGGATACAGATTCAATATCCTGTGGATTGACGGCATCCAGTGTACCCTCCATCCCGTCAATGATAACCAGCGGATCGCTGTTATTAAGCGTTCCAATACCACGTACCCGGATGGTAGCGCCATCTGAACCAGGTTTACCATTTCCTTGTCTGACCGTTACCCCGGAACTCAATCCTGAAAGGGCTGAAGAGACATTCGACATTGGGCGACCGGCTCCGGCTTCATCGAATTTGACCGATGAAACTGCACCCGTCATGTTAACTTTTTTCTGGGTACCATAGCCGACTACCACGACCTCTTCCACACCAATGGCATCGTCGGCGAGTACAACATTTATCGTAGTTTTTCCTTCAACGGCAACCTCCTGCCCTTTCATCCCGACAAAGGTAAATTGCAGAATTGCATTCCCCGGGATATTGGCCAGGGAGAATGCTCCGTTGATATCTGTGATAACGCCGGTAGTTGTTCCTTTCACCACCACCGAAACACCTGGAAGGGTGGCTCCTGTTACATCAGTAACTTTGCCTTTAACTGCTTTGGCAGGTTGCCCTGAAACGGATGAAAGCGGACTTTTCCCATTGTCATCATTGATGATAATGTACCTGTCAATGATTTTATACTGAAAATCTGTAGATCCGAGGATCTTTTCCAAAACGGCATCAATCGTTTCGTGATCCGCTTTCACAGATATCTTCTGATCAACATTCAACTTGCTGCTATTGTAGGCAAACTTAAACTCAGACATGGACTCAATCTGCTTAAAAACACGCTCGATGGTGGCATCGTTCGATTCAAATGTAAGCTTGGTCGTTTGTGAGTAAGTAACTGAAGCAAAAGACATCAGCCCCCAAAGCATGAAAATAAAAGTTAGTTTCATAATTCGCAAATACTTGCGTCCCGGAATAAAAAAATTCCCGGACAGATTTGTCCTGATTTTTTTCATAAATTTGAACTGTTAAGTGTTAAACGTTTGTTTGACATTGAAAGAGCGGTAATTCTTCGACCAATTATCGCTCTTTGTTTTTTTAAATAGGCTTGCTGTTTTTAGGGGTTAATATGATTTTTCCCTTCCCGTACTGATAATTGACTGAAAGAGCCAGACTAATGATATCCATCAATTTCTCCAGACGTTCGCCTTCGTAAAGTTCGACTGTCAACCGACGGTCATCGAACTTTTTTTCATCGTAGATGACTTCCACATTGTACCAACGTTCAATCTTCTTAACGAGGTTAAAAAAGGTGTCATCCTTAAAAATCAGCTGATTCTTTTTCCAGCCATTTATCTCATCCTTTGGAAATTTGACAGATGAAAGCTGTCCGGTATGCATACCGTAAACAATGGATTCTCCGGGAAGCAGCACTTTTTCAAGGATACGGCCATTATCCCCGTTGATCACCAAATCGACACTTCCTTCGAACAAGGAAGTTTCAACCTGATTCTCATCTAAATAGGCTTTGACATTGAATTTAGTACCAAGAACCTTCACTACCGGGCCGGAGGTATGAACATAAAATGGTTGGTGTTCATTTTTGGTCACTTTGAAGAATGCCTCCCCTTCCAGGTATACATCCCGTTGATTTTTACTGAACTGACCCGGATATCTAATTTTAGTATCCGAGTTCAGCCAGACTTGTGTCCCGTCAGAAAGCACAATTTGTGATTTTTGTCCCCGCGGGGCAATCGTTTCGGAATACTGGACCACCGTAGTTTCGTATTGGCTGATCGCAAACCAGGCTCCCATACCCAACAAAGGAATCAAAAGAATGGCAGCAATTCTTTGGTAGTAACTGACCACCCGGGCCATTGAAAATTTCTTCCCGGAAGGGGAAACTAAACGATATTCCTTTATTTGACTGAAGACCGCTTCAATCAGCAGGTTTGAACCAACCTCTGCAGAGGAATCCCAATGCTCCGAAAGCCACTGCTCCACTTCAGGTAGGGCAGATGGATCTGAAAGCCAATTTTTGAATTCATTCAACTCCTGATTGGAGCACGCTTGTTCGGCAAGAAAACGGTTTGCAATGTCTATAATTTTTATAGTCATTATGTTTGGTTTGTAAGTAATACGACGAGTGAATACTTTCCCGTGAAGGGATCATTGAAAAAAACACAAAAAAAATAGGATCGCCATTTTCCTGAACTCTTTGCGAAGAAAGGAAAGAGCATTTCTAATCTGACTATCGACCGTATTTTCCGTTATATTGAGCTTTGTAGCAATCTGCTTGTAACTAAGACCTTCGAATCGGCTCAGCACAAAGATTTCTCTTCTTCGTTCAGGAATTTGCTGAATCAACCCAAGCAATTTGTCTTCTGCTTCGGCCGAGAATTTAAGATCCGTATCCTCCTCCGTAAATAAATCCTGTTGAAAATATTCACCAACAAAATAGAGTCTACGGTTCACAGCGGATTTCAGATGATCGAGGATCAGGTTTTTTGTGATCGAGAAAAGGAAAGATTGAAAATTCTTGGTCACATCGATGGTCTCTCTTTGGAGCCAAACTTTCACGAACACCTCTTGAACTATCTCTTCCGGATCAATCTGAGTGGGAACCATTTTGGTGGCAAACCCCTTTATTTTGCCATTGAATTTATAAAACAACACCTCGAAAGCGAACGAATCGCCTTCCCTGAGTCTCACCAAAAGCTCTTTTTCCGTATGTAAGAACTTTTCCAATTTTGAAGTTTGAGGTTTAATTTGATGCTGAGGAAGGCAAAGTAAGGGAAATTGAACCTCATTCACAAACAATCAAAAAGAAGCTAACCCCATGCCTTATGCCATGGGGTCAGCTAAAACTATTGATATGTTCTGATTCAGACCAATCAAATGATCTGTGCCATCGACCAATTCCCTGAATCCGGAAGGTATTATTTTTTTATCGGACTGATTTTAAACGAAAATTCATAATTCTTGTAATCCATCCTATACTTTTCCAATGGCCAGGTTCCCCAGCTGTTGATGCCACCCACGCCGGTTTGTTTGTAGTCGATGTGTAACTGAGTCTGTTTGCGGGGTACCAGGTCTCCCGAATGCTGTTGGTGTTTCGTGTCTCCATCGTCAAGGTCTGCATCATAATAGTGCAGGGCACTCATACTCAGCAAAGAATCGGATTCAATCATCAAACCCTCCCCTTTCGCATCGAGGATTTTAAACCACCTGATATCGGTATGGTTTCCATTCTCCTGTGGACGAATGTAAGGATAAAACTGACTCTTCACGCTCTGCTTGTAAAGACCAACGTTGGAGACATAGTTTCGGTCCTGGTAATTTTCCAGCGGACCACGGCCATAATATTCAATCTTCTCGAATCCTTCCGGCAGGATCCAGTTCATCCCGAATCGCATCATCATTGGAATCTCCTTCGACTCATCCACAACCATTTTTTGGCTGACGACCATTTCCCCTTTCGCCTGGATCAGATACTGCAAATACAATTTTGCAGAAACAGCCGGAAGCAAATAGCTTACATTCACGCGAACCAATCCGGAAGAATCTTTGGCAGTGATCTTTTTCAGTATTAAATTTTCCTGCGAAGTTTTCCACATTTTCAGCTTCTTCTGAAGACCGGCACCCATATCATTGTCGCTTGGTGCCCGCCAAAAGGCTGGTCTGGCACTCATGGCAACATCCAGATAACTGTGTTTTTTTACTTCGTATTTGGTCAGCAGTCCGGTCGTTTTACTGAAAGTCACCATCAAACCAGGAGCGGTGATGCTCCACGCCTGGCCTTCCTCTGTCAGATTGACTTTCCCTTCTGGTTTTATTTTTGCATCTGATCCGTATTTACCAGTCAGGAACAACTGCTCATCGGCCACGGCAAATCCTGCTGAAAGAAGGGAATGTTCGCTTTTTTGCTTGTACACCAGATTCAGGAAAGCCTCCCCTTCCGGTTGAGATTTCAGGGGAAGTTTGAATTCGGCAGTGGCATGCGGGCCAACATTTAAATGATCAACCTTCCCAGACTGCTTGACCATGCCATTTACCAGCACACTCCATTCAAGTCCAATATCAGAAAGATCCCTGAAGAAGTTTTCGTTGTAAACGGCAATGGTGGTCGGATTGACAAGGGTACTGTGGATGTTCTGGTACACCTTTTTCATTTCCCAGGCATGGGGATTGGGAACCCGGTTCGGATAGAAAAGCCCGTTGCAGAGGAAGTTGTTATCTGAGGGGAGGTCCTTGCCATAATCTCCGCCGTAGGCATAAATGGTATCTCCCTTTTCCGTGATCTTGAACAAACCCTGGTCCACAAAATCCCAGATAAATCCGCCCTGGAAGATTTTCGGATTTCCCCGGATAATGTCCCAGTAGTCCTTGAAATTTCCGAGTGAATTTCCCATGGCATGCGCATATTCACACATGATAAACGGTTTCTTCGGATGGGGATTCTTCGTGGCATACTCCAGCATACTGGCCGGAGAGGGGTACATCGGGTTGTCGATGTCGGTATTGAATTCTGTGGAAAAAGTACCGTAATTGCTGACTGCCCTTTCGTACTGAACCGGACGTGACTGATCCTGATTTTTCAGCCAGAGATAGCATTCATAAAAATTGTACCCATTTCCGGCTTCATTCCCAAGGCTCCAGATAATCACAGAAGCGTGATTTTTATCCCTTTGGTACATCCGTTGAACGCGTTTCATATGTGCCTCTTTCCAGGAAGGTCTGTTGGCAAGGGTAACGGTAATGTCGTAGCCGATTCCGTGGGATTCGTTGTTCGCTTCATCGACCACGTAGATGCCATACTGGTCGCACAACTGGTACCAGTATTCATCATTCGGATAGTGACAGGTCCTGACCGCATTGATGTTGAACTGCTTCATCAGTTTGATGTCCTGAAGCATCGATTCTTTCGAGAGGGTTTGTCCGGTAACGGGATCTGTCTCGTGGCGGTTGGCTCCCTTGATCAATACCGGTTTACCGTTTACCAGAAGAATTCCATCCACTATTTTAACCTCCCTGAATCCTACCTGTTGCGGAATTACTTCGATTACTCTACCCGAAAGATCGGATAAGGTGAGCAACAATTGGTACAAATTGGGCTCTTCTGCCGACCAAAGCTTAGGTTTAGCTATGGGGATCGAAAGATTTTTATCAATTTCTCCGTTGAAGGCCAGTTCTGAATTGGCAATCAACTGGTTCCCATTCAGCAGTCGAACCGAAACCTTCGAGGTTGCCGGATTGCTCAATTTGACATTTACCTCAAGGGTACCGTTGGTATAGTTCTCATCCAGTTTGGTGTTGACCGCGAAATCCTCGATATGTGTCTTTTCCCGTTTTACAAGGTAACAATCGCGCGTGATGCCACTCAGTCTCCAGAAATCCTGACCTTCGAGATAGGTACCATCGCACCAGCGCATCACCTTCAGTGCGATCAGGTTCTTACCGGCTACCAAAGCTGAGGAAAGGTCAAATTCAGAAGGGAGTTTCCCATCTTCACCGTAACCAATGTATTGTCCATTCACCCAAACCATCAGGTTCGATTTGGCAGCACCAATATGCAGCACTATGTTTTTTCCGATCCATTCTTTCGGCACTTCAACCTCCCGGCGATAGACTCCGGTAGGGTCAATGTTCAGCGGGACCAGTGGCGGATTGGGTGCCATGATGTTTTGAAATTCATAGCCAATGTTGACATAAATGGGAAAACCATAGTTGTTGACTTCCCAATTGGCAGGTATCTTGAAGTTATCCCAACCGCTATCATTGAAAGATTTGGAAGAGGCATCCTCCGGCACATCGGCAGGTCTTTCGAACCACTTGAATTTCCAGGTGCCGTTCAGGCTCAGGTTGTGCTCCGAACTTTCCCAGTTGTTCTGCAAGGCCTCCTTGTCGTTTGGATAGACGTGAAAGCTGGCATGCATCGGAAGACGGTTGTCTTCAACCTTGGTTTCATCGATCCAGAACGGCGTTGATCCGGGTTTTTGGGCCTTGATCGATAAAACGGACAGGATGCCTGCAAAAATCATACAGCCGCAGGCTACAAAAGTTTTTGACATGGTTATGGTGTTTGGATTTTTTTAGTGGAGAAAATTATGACTTTAACTGACAAGACAGACGAAATATTATCCATTCATAATGTTTTATTAACAAATTCAGTTCAATTGCATCGATTTTATGCTTCCTGCGCCGAATCAAATTAGCCGTGCATTTCAATTCAGCCGAAAAAATTGGCCAGTGGAATAATCAATTGTATGCGAATTGGTATCTACTCTACCTCTCCGGAGGGAACGTTCAACATTTGTCCTGCAGGAACCGGTATCCCAAAATTAGGAGTTCCGTCCGGATTCCAGGTAAATAGTTGCATCCTAACTTCCCGATCCCAGCCCGGTGAGGTAGTTTTCTTGGAATGATAAATAATCCAGTTCTCCTTGTTGTCCGGAGATTTGGCAAACGAACAGTGACCAACACCAAAGACACTGGCCGTTCCTGAAAAAACCGGTCCCTTCTTGAACCAGTTTTTCGGATCGAGAATATTTCCATAGGGATTTATCAGTTGAAGCATACCCAGTTTGTAATCTACAAGCCAGGATTCACGGCAGGAATAAACAATAAAAATTTGATTACCATTTTGAAGAATTTCAGGACCTTCATTCAAATTGAGCGGACCGCCGGTTTCCCAGCTTTCGGTGGGAGAGGATAATTTAACTCGACTCCCCTTAATCGTCCAGGGATTCTCCATTTCTGCTAAGTATAAATGCTGTTTGGTTGCATCAGTGTTTTCATTTTTAACCCAGCCAGACCAAACGGCATAAAGTTTGGATTTAAATTCAAAAACAGTCAGGTCGATTGCCCAGACAGCAGAATTGGAGTCACCCGGCCTGTCGCCCGTGTTCAATCTGCCCAAATCCTCATAATCGCTGAAAACATCTGCCGTTTCTGATCTCAATACTCCCGCTCGCTGGTGAATAAATGGCGGACCCGATTCCCCCGCGGCATAATAAACATACCATCTGTTCCGGATAAAATGAATTTCCGGTGCCCACACACAAGATCGGTTCCAGCCAGATGCTGGAGCCTTCCAAATGGTCATCAATTCACCACGATCAGTCATCTTCCCGGATCTGGAGACCTGAATGGAATTGTTGGAGGAACAACAATAAACATATTCGTTCCCTTGTTTCACCATCCATGGATCCTGTCCACTCCAGAGCGGGTTGGTGAAGGTCCTTACAGGTTCTTTGGCCCAAATATCCTCCCCTTGCATAAAAGCCAGCAGAACAAAGAGCCACACTCTGCACCCGAAATATATTGCTATTTTCAAGGCGTTTCCATTTTATAAAAAAGGTAATCTGCAGCCTCCCCTACCTTCAGGAATCTTCTGCTTAGAACCGATGTGCCATTTTCTGGTGTAAATTCGGCAACCAGCAGGTAACCTCCGGCTTCAGCGGGCAAAGTAATACCTGCCGGGATATCTGTGCGCTGAAAGGAGGCCAGTTTAACAGGAAAGGAATCTTGCGGACTACTTTTCCCGGAAGCATCATAAAGTCTAATGGTCACTTTACCGGAAATAGTTGTCGAAAGGTTGTTGATCCCCGCCAGGGTGAAAAGCAAGTGGGAACCCGGTTTATGCGGATCGATGTATTTGGTATATCGCTCGTCTGTCAGGTTGACATAGGTGGCTGCAGGCGCAAAGGCGTGCCGGAACCAATCCAGGGTGGGTGTTGGCTGAAGATCCCGGATGTTTCCCTGGAACCAGTCGCCCGTATAACCATAATTGTTGGCCAGAAAGCAAAAGGCGAGAACACCGGCAATAGAGGGCTCGCTGCGCAGCCACTCGGTCTCAAGTTCCAGCCAGTAAGCCTGCAACTCCCTGTTTTGTTCTGGAGTTGAGTTTTTTCCGAGATAATATTCATAGACCTCCGTGGTCAGCTTGCTGGGTTTTCCATTTCGCCACAGCCAAATCCAACCATATTCGTTAACAAGCTGAACCGTAATGGCCTCCTGGATTTCCTGTATTCTGGCTGGTTTGAAATCGAGATCACCAAGGGGATAAAAATTGGTCTTTGAAGCGGGTCCTTTCTCGCGGATGCGACCCTGGTACGGATGGGGTTCATCCATTTCATCGAGGGGCATCTCGTCCGACTTCATGTATCCGCTATCCCAAATTCGGGTATTGTCGAGCTTTTTCAATTCGGGAATCAGGGTGTTTCCAATGTAATTGTCCCAATTTTCGTTGATGGCATCCCAGATGCCGATGCTCGGATGACTGCCGTCTGTCCATACCCAATCGGTGTATTCCTTTCGGATCTGGTCGTCCCAGCCATGGTTTTGCCAATAAAGCCACTCATTCTGAAATAGTAACCCATACTCATCGGCAATATCGTACCAGAAATCGGGTGCAATCCCGACACAAACCCGCATGGCATTCCAGTTGAGCTGTTTAGGGTAATCGACGAGCAACTGCTTCACCCAAGCCTTGTCCCAGACCAGGTTGCTACAGTCTGGATCTTCAAAAAATCGCTGAAGCGTGACATTGGTCCCCCGGAGGATGTACTTTTCGCCATTCAGGTAAAAAAACTTTCCCTTTCTGTTAAAATCACGCATTCCAAATTGTTTGCTGAATTCATCCGAAACACTCTGCCTGATTCGAAGGGTAATTTTAGCAAGATAGAGAAATGGCTTTTCCGGAGTCCATACTGTAAAATCAGTCAACGGTATTTCAATGGCCAGCTCCGATAAGTTGTCACGTTTGGTAGAGGTTCTTACACTCTTAACGGCAATGACCTTTCCACTGATTTTCTCCGATATGGAAACATCCAGGGTCACTGAATCTGCCATTGCATCGCCTACAAAAATCTGGGCAGGAATCAAATTGCGTAGTTGCGCCTTGACGACCACCTTTTTGCCTGCGACAGAAGGTAAAGCAAGCAGACGGTTGACCCTGACCTTCCCCGTAAAAGAGAGAAGCACGTCGTCCCAGATTCCTGGCAGGTAATGTTCCTTCTCCTTGTCTGTTCCTCCTGCTGCCTCTGCGGGTAACCAAACCCGGTCGCCGACCCTGATCAGAATTTCATTCTCTGCACCATATTTCAATGCCCCTGTTATTGGAAACTCCACCGGTGTGTAGCAGGCCATCGAACTGCCAATATCAATGCCATTTACATATATCTGGGTAACATACTGGCTTTTCTTGACAGTGATCATCCCTTCCCTGCCATCCAGCTCCTTCGGGATGGAAACCATTTTCCGATACCAGCTGTACCTGGGTGTATAGTCGATGTTGTAAACACTGTGCTGGTCTTTTGCCACCACCTTATCCGGACGTTTGAAGAATTTTTCGTAATCCTCAATTTTCGGAACAGCCAGGTGAACCAGACCCGGAACCGGGATGGTCCTTGTGTATTTTATTGGTGGAAAGGCAGTTGTGGTCTGGTCGAACTGCCAGGTACCGTTCAGGTTAATGGTGGTTCGGCCATCTCCGGAGGCACAAAATGCCAGGAATGGAACACAAACGAGGAATACCAGAAATAATTTCTTCATACAAAATCATAAATGAGGCGATGATAACTTAACTTCCAACTCACAGTTGAGGCCAAATGGCAGGTGGCTTTTTTTGGCGATTTCCTACCAAATATTCCACATAAGAAGCTTCATCTTTTTTTATCCTGAAAATCTAAATTTCTAAAATGAAATGCTTCTTCGCGTTTCAGGCTCTCATTGATAACTCCCTTTACTTATCTTCCCCAATTGTCGGTCCGGAAAGACGGGACCGGCAGTCCCGCCGTATTGTACAAGTATCCGGTGGTGACTGGGAAGTTACAGAAACCGTACCGGACTGCTACAGGCACTTTCACCTTTGGCGACCAGACATTTGCCTGTTTGGCCTTGATCGCAAATTTGGCAGGATAAAAGATACTGTCAGAACCGGCAACTTCGAAGCAATTCACCTCTTTGCCAAAAGTGCTCATCCCCATGGCTGCGTTGTCGA
Source organism: uncultured Bacteroidia bacterium (assembly GCA_903854235.1). Classification (GTDB taxonomy): domain Bacteria; phylum Bacteroidota; class Bacteroidia; order Bacteroidales; family Prolixibacteraceae; genus CAINVV01. Next base: position 11,323 of record CAINVV010000162.1, read on the forward strand.
AGGAGAGTACTGCCAGTGTATCCTTCACCGTCATGCCACTGAAATTTGGGGATTTGTAACTAAACCCCTTGATTCCGTATGTCTCAGCCAATGCCCAGAAAGCAAGTCGTTTGGATACCGTTAATTTTTCAGCAGGGTGTATGTTTTTTTCCTCACCAATATCCAATGTACAGGCCATTCCTGAATTGTGGATCAGGGACACAGACTTCAGCTGCTCGTCACGCTGCAGAGCCGAGTTGATGGCCTTGCTGTTGTTGTACCAATAAGGCGCGATCTGCACAAAGTAAAAGGGAAACTCTCCAACTCCGAAATCCTTCCTCCAGTTGGCAACCATCCCTGCCTGAAGCGCTGCGTACTCCTTGTAATTGCCAATGTTTGATTCACCCTGGTACCAGATGGCACCCTTGATGGCAAAATGGATGAGCGGTGAAATCATCCCGTTGTAAAGATTGGAAGCACGCTGGTGAATGGCTGATTTTGGCTGTGTAGAACGCGCATAAGCCTCCGTAAAGGGAAGAATCGTTTCGTGGCTCATCCAGGCTTCGATGGCAGAACCACCCCAACTTGAACAAATTACCCCTACCGGAACCTTCAGCTTCTGCTGCAGCTCTTTGGCATACAGATAGGCTACCGCACTGAACTGACCTGCCGTTTCAGCGCTGGCGGGACTCCAGCTGCCGCTGCAGGTGTCCACAGGAGAGGCGCTGATGGCCCTGGCCACCTTGAAGAGGCGGATGTTGTCGTTGTCGGCATCCAAAAGGAGTTCATTGGCTCCGTTGATGGGTGAATCATTGAACCCATTCATCGGCATCTCCATATTCGACTGACCGGAACAGAGCCAAACCTCGCCGAGCAGAATATTTTTGAGCACTACTTTTTCTTTCGGGGAGGCAATCGAAATGGTATGCGGACCGCCTGCTTCCGAAGTCTTTATTTTGACCAGCCACTCCCCTTTTTCGTTGCAAGTGGTATTCATAGAAGCGGTATTCCAATCAGCTTTGATAATCAGCTTTTCTCCCGGTTTGGCCTTGCCCCACAGTTTTACCTCGCTGTTGCGCTGCAAGACCATGTTGTCGCCTAAAATGGAGGCTAATTTAATCTGACTTTGTGCTGCCAGAAAGGAGAATAGAAAAATGGAAAGAAGGAAAATTTTGGTTTTCATAGGATGTTATCAATTGGTTAATCGTTAAATACAGAAAAATGAAGGATCAAATTTACAATTTGCAAAAACAATCAAAAGGAAAAAATTATCCAACAGGATTTCAATTCTTCAGTTTTTTGTTAAAATCCGGAACGATCGTTTTCGCGGCCTCTTCAAAATCAATGTAATCAGTTAATTCCCTGACAGAAAGAACGTGATATTTATTTTCCGAAAGATATTCCAGGTACTCCCGAAACAGCTCAGGAGGCGTAGTTACCCAGGGATGCTCGGCATCCGGAACACCATGAATGGTCAGAATGACAATCTTACCACCCCTTGCTTCCTGAAAAGCCTCCATGATCAGCGATTTATTGCTTCCATTCATGGCCCAGCTGGGCAACAACAGCGGATGATCCACCAAAGGATCATAGGGTCTGCTTCCGCCGGCCCTGGCACTGGTAAATCCTTTTTTTTGCAGCAGATCCATCACCGGCAGGTTCAAATCGTAACCAGGATAGGCAAAAGTGTTTGGTTTCGTGATGTGCAGGGAGTCGCATTGATGATCAATGTAGTCAATCTGTTCCTTGAATTTCATTTCCGAAAGACCTGTGATGTGGGGATGTGTCCGGGTATGGTTGGCCACTTCAAATCCCATTTTATCGAGCTCCCTGATCTGTCTCCAGTTCATGTATTTTGAACTATCCCGGAAATTTGGTGGAAATTCACACACGTAAAACGTACCTCCAAATCCGAATTTCTTCAAAAGCGGAGCCACTAAAGAAAACTGACTTGCTGTGGCATCATCGAAGGTAAGTACCACCAGTTTATCAGGAATCGGCTTTTTGAGGATTCCCGCAAATCCAGAAAAAATGGTAAAAATCAGTATCACTGCAATTAAAACCCTTTTCATGGTCACATAACATTTTACAAGTTAAGTGTCATCGATTTGCCTACATATTCCACACATCTGTCAGCCTGCAAGGTAGTTTTGACATCCGTTCCATGGTTTTCCCCAACCACCACCAGGTTTAATATTCGGTTCAAGGGCATCCCCGCGTAAACACCTTGTCTGTCGGAAATGGTCAATTGGCGGCTCTTTTCATTCCAGACAAATTTCACGATGGCATATTTCCCTTTTTCGTAATTATAGGTATCGTTTTCATCCTCATAGAGTAAAAAAGAGGCATCTTCCCCAGGATAGATCCTGATTTCAAGGGGATCAGCCGGTTTTTCCGTAGCATATTGCAACAACGGCCCCATGGGTACGATGGAACCACCCTTCACAAAGAGCGGTAAGGTTTCGATAGGAGCATTTGCCGCAACAGATTGCCCTCCATTGAATTGTTTTCCGGTCCAAAAATCGAACCAGACACCGGAGCCTGGCAGGTAGACGGCCCTCTTTCCCTTGGCAGGAAGCGGTTCTGTTACCGGACTTACAAGGAAAGCCGGACCAAACATATACTGGTCGGGGATGGATTGAATTCTCTCGTCTGTCCTGAAATCAAAGGCAAGTGACCGCATCATGGTATATCCTTCATTCGTAACTTTCCACGCAAGTGAATAATTGTAAGGCAAAAGCCTGTAGCGCAAATTATCATAATTCAGAAGAATCTCCTTGGTTTTTGCATCCCAGTTATTGGAAAAAAGCGCTCGCTCTCCCTTTCCATGAATCCTGAACACCGGGCAGAATGTTCCGAACTGAAACCATCTGGTAAATAGCTCCCTGTTGGAAGCTGTCGACCAATCCGGTGCACTCCAATTAAAATGGTACCCTCCAATATCTGAAGTCCAGTAAGGAATACCGGATGAACAGGCGTTGATACCTTGCGGAACCTGACTCTTAAAGGCCCTCCAGGTACAGGTGATATCAGACGACCATAGTGTTGCTGCATTCCGCTGTTGTCCTGCAAATGCCTGCCTTACCAGGAAGAAGGCCCGCTTGCCGGGTACCTCTTTCCTCCAGTTTTCGTATAAACCAACGGTGTGCATCAGGGAATAGGTATTGAAAAAATCGATCCCTTTACCGGTCGCGAAAGTAGCCTGCCTCCTAAGGTCCAAAAGGGCTCCGTTATCCGGCTCACACTGGTCTACCCACCAGGCATCAAAACCATAGGGGGCAATCAGGTTTTCGTTGGCCTGGCGCCAATACATCTGTCGGGCCTTGAAACTGTGTGCATCGTAATAATTGTCAAAAGTATGGGTCATTACATTGTCCCAGGTAACGGAAGTGAGATTGCCTGCCTGTTCCATTTCGGCATAATTGGAGGTTCCTTTGGCCAATACAGGCCATATGGAGATCATCGCGTGGAGGTTGGCCTTGTGAAGTTCGTCCACCATGGCTTTTGGATTGGGATATCTTTCCGGCCACATCACATGGGAACCAATCACATTGGGTTCCCAGTAGAACCAATCCTGCACGATGCAATCGAGGGGAATTTTTGCATCGCGGTACCTGTTCTTGACCTCCAGAACTTCAGCCTGACTCTTGTACCGGTCCTGAGACTGAAAAAGTCCAAATGCCCATTTGGGAAACATAGGGGACTGACCGGTGGCTTCCCGGTAGCTGGAAATAATCCGATCAAATTCAGGACCGTACATGAAGTAGTAATCGACCATTTGTCCGCTCTCAGAAACATAGCTGTATTTGGTATTTCCCTCCTCGGCCCCATGGAAGTTGGAAGGGGAATAGTTGTCCCACATCAAGCCATAACCTTTACTGGATAAAAGTACCGGAACGGCACCTGTCATGTATTTGATGGCAAGATCCTGATTTCGTCCCTTGTAATTGATGGAGAGGGTGTCCTCCGGATGGCATCCCAGTCCGTAAAGCGCCTCCTTCAAAGGTGAGGTGAACCGGGTCGCACAGGAATAGGTCGCTATGCCGGCAATGGTAGCCGGTGTCATGTTCTTTCCGTTTGCTCCATCTTCGGCAAGTATTTCATTCCCTGACAAATCGGTGAAGCGAATTCCGTTGGTCTGCCTGTCGACCACAATCCTCAACTTTTTGGTTGAAATGACCACGTAAACATCTTTTTCTTCGACGGTGAATTCCGGAATGGATTTCCATCCCCTGTTCACCACCAGCGAGGATTTTGAAGGCCATTTGTCGAGCACGGTGTACTTGATCTCCACCAGATCCTCCTTGCAAATTTTAACGCTCATTCCACCCTTGTCGAGGGTGAAAATCACAACATTTGCTGCGGTTTTGTATGAATTCACAGAAGCACGAATACGGTTGGTTGGTGCCTGAATGAAAATAAGGAACAGGCCCATCAGCAAATAAAAACCTGATCGGACCAATTTTGGAGCGTTGTGGAAACGGATCATAAGTATGATTCTTATCAGAAAAATGGAACGGAAAAAAGTGTTTGAATGTAAGTCATTTTATTTTATTCGAGCAATTCTTTCGCAGGTTTCCGGATAAAAATTATTCTCAATAAAATAAGCTAAAACTCCTTCACCTTTCCCGAATGTACAGATCAACTGCCGGGAAGACTGTTTTTTCAAAATTTTGAAAATGATGCTCTATTTTTTTCAATTGATCGTAACTTGCGCCTTGATCAAATCGCACCAATGACCAGAGGATGGTCAATTTTTCCGGTCCCTGGTGAAGGAAAATAAAAATGAATAGTTAACAACATAAACTCTTCGACATGAAGGTAATCGCCATAAATGGAAGCCCAAAAAAAGAGGGGAATACCGCTCAATCCCTGCAATTGATAGGGGATGAACTGGCCGCCGGAGGCATTGAATTTGAAATTCTCCAGGTTGGCCATAAAATGATACACGGCTGCATCGCCTGCGGAAAATGTGCTGTCAACAAGGATCAGGAGTGTTCCATCAAGTCGGATGATGTCAACAAATGGATCGCACAAATAAAGTTGGCGGATGGAATTATCATCGGCTCACCCGTCTATTACTCAGGCATTGCCGGAACGATGAAATGCTTCCTCGACCGGCTCTTTTACGTTTCCGGAGCAAATGGAGGCTTTTTCCGGCACAAGGTAGGAGCTGCCATCGTTGCCCTGCGAAGAACAGGAGGCTCCTCCACCCTGGACAGCCTGAACCATTACCTTACCTATTCAGAGATGATCGTGGCGACTTCAAGCTACTGGAACATCATACACGGCAGATTGCCGGGAGAGGTGCTGCAGGACCAGGAGGGAAAGCAAATCATGCGCGTATTGGGAAAAAACATGGTCTGGTTACTTAAAATGAAAGAAGCCTCCAAAAACCTGATTTCGGAGCCGGCCGCAGAACCAAAAGTAGCGATGCATTTCATCCGTTAAGGTGCCTCCTCGCGAAAACTCAACGCCTGACAATTTTTAATTCAACCTAAAAAATACTGAAAATGGAAAAAGTAATTAATGCAAGAATTCAGGTAAAACCTGAAGCCATTGATCAATTCATCTCTTTTGCACAGGTAATTGTTGAGAAAAGCAATCAGGAAGATGGATGCAGAATTTATAAATTGTACCAGGAAGTCGGAACTCCGGGCAGCTTCATCTTTTACGAAGTATACGACAACCAGGAAGCGATAGACTACCACAATGGCACCTCCCATTTCAAGACCTTTATCGGTCAGATTACACCTATTTTAAGTGAGAGTCCGCAGATTGTTGTCTTTTAGCCAGTGATATCATGAACCTTGAATTCATTTCACTTCAAGAGACCGATTTGCAAATAGTGAAGGAAATCTACGATTATTACATCCTCAACACCACGGCCACTTTTCACACGGAGTGTATAACCATCGGAGAACTTCGCGAAACCATCCCAATCTCTCACCCAAAGTACACCTCCTTTCTGATTCAGAATGACAGGCAAACATGTGGATTTTGCTATACCTGCGCCTTCAAAAAAAGGCAAGCCTACGACAGAAGTGCCGAAGTGACCATCTATCTCAAACCCGATTTCTTCGGTGTTGGGATCGGCACAATGACCCTGAAAATGATGGAACAGGTTGCCAGATCTAACGGAATAAAAGTATTGATTGGCATCATATCAGGTGAAAATCAACCTAGCATCCGTTTGTTTGAAAAATGTGGCTATGAAAAATGCGGACATTACCGCCAGGTTGGAGAAAAATTCGGCAGGTTGCTCGATGTAGTTTCCTATGAGAAAATTCTTTAGGAAAACCATAACTTTGACAACACAGATACTGATTTCAGACTAGTCAATCAGAGGTTCCATCTCTTTTATTGCGGAATCTTTTATCCGGATAGCTGATCTCCTATTCGTCTTGTCGCTCTTCAAAGTAATTTTCAGCCATATAAATCCAATTAACCCCGCTACCGCGGAAGCCGACAATATGGCAATTTTCGCTTGTTGGATGAAAACAACCTTGTCAAAGGCCAGCAAGGTGATGAAGATGGACATCGTGAAGCCGATTCCGCCCAGTAAGCCTGCTCCGAGAATGTTCTTCCATTTCAGTCCTTTGGGTAATACCGACCACCCAAGACCAACAGCAACAAAGGAAAACAACCCGATTCCCAAAGGCTTTCCCAATACCAGGCCTAAAATAATTCCCAAACTATGGGGTTGAGTCATTCCATCCATTAGGTTCCCATTCAGTAACAGACAGGTGTTGGCAAGCGCAAATATGGGAAGGATGAGGAATGCGACAGGTTTGTGCAAAAAGTGCTGCAAAATGTAGGAAGGTGATTTCTTATCTCCGCTGCCAAATGGGATTGCAAAAGCCAGTAAGACTCCGGTGATGGTTGCATGAACACCCGAATGCAGCATAAAATACCACATCACAAAACCTCCCGCCAGGTAGGGAATCAGGTTGTGAACCTTCAGCTTGTTGAGCAACAACAACACTCCGAAGATTCCCAATGCAATAAAAAAATCGATGGAGGACAAAGTTGCCGTGTAAAAGACGGCTATTACTAAAATGGCACCAAGGTCATCAATCACAGCCAATGCCGTGAGGAATATTTTCAAGGAAGCCGGGACGCGACTACCTAGTAGGGATAGGATGCCGATGGCAAAGGCAATATCGGTAGCCATTGGGATACCGGCACCAGAACTTGTGTTGGTACCAAAATTCAACATTAAATAGATCCCGGCAGGAATCAACATGCCCCCCAACGCTGCAAAAACAGGAAAAGAGGCCTTCCTGAGATCGGAGAGCTCTCCGGTGTAAATTTCACGTTCCAGTTCCAAACCGATCAGCAGGAAAAAGATGGTCATCATTCCATCGTTGATCCAATGAAGAAGCGGATGCCCTCCCAGGTTTACATTCCAAATTTTTAAATAGGTGCTGCCTGCCACCGAATTGGCAAGCACCAAAGAGAGAAGGGTGGCAAAAATCAGAAGGAATCCGCCTGCTTTTTCACTTTTAAAAAATTCCCTGAATAATCGTGTACGCTTCATGATGGCGACCAAAGTAATAAAGATAAGCAAACAGACCAAACCAGGGTGCTTTGAATCATTTGGTAAAATATAGTCAGTGTGAACCTTCGTCTCAGATTAATTATCGTGAAGGCAACGTATCCGGCTATAAACTATCTATCCGAAGCAGGGACAAACTGCTGATTCCGATGGCGAACTTCGAAGGAACTTCTGGTCGACTATCGGAAGAGGCGCCCCTGCCCTGCAAGGCAAAGGTATGTTTACCCTTGTCCAGATGGAAGGTTCCCATGTTAAAGCCTTTCCAGTCCCCACCCTTGCTTATCAAATCCAAAACCGGTCCGGCAGGCTGGTGATCGATGGATGGCTGATATTTACTGCCAAACAAGTTATCGACCAGCACGGCCGAAATTTTGTACTTTCCCGAAGTTTCGACCTCAAATTCAAATTCAATCTCTCCATCCGGTTTTTCCGGCATAAAATCGATGCCCGTTTTTTCTTTGGATGTTTTATCGGGTGTTGCCTTAAATTTTAAATTGGATGCCAGCAGAATCCGATAAGGTGGAATTCTTTCGATGGCAGGAGGCAAACCAGTTTCAGAAAAGGTGATCGGTGTCTGGTACCAAAAGGCAACAGAACTTACCCAATCGGCTCGTTCATCCGATCGAGACCGCTCTTTCCCGTTGTCATCCACGTCGCTACCCTTGTGCTCAATCGAGAATTTCAACGATTTACTGAAGTGGATGGGATCCATGATGTGCCATCTGTAGGCTGAAACGCGGTCACCCGCCAAGGGTCCTTCGTACAGTGGCACACCGTTGAAAGAACCCGAAAACTCCCGGAATCCCCAGGCATCGCCAAAATAATCTTCGGTTCCGGTACCCTGGAGGGAGGGAATCTTCTCCCCATCGATAAAAAACCGGTCGTCCCCCTCCCCGAACCAACCGTTTATGGTCTGAAGAACGGAATATACCGTGCCAATATAACTTCCGCGGCCAGTGGTATTCAGGACCAAATGATCTCCGGGCTTAGCCTTTGACTGCTGATGGTACCTCGCATGGAAATAGAGCACCTCCTCAGGAAGCGATTTCACCTTTTCCCAATCCACATAATAATAAAAATATGCAGGTCCAAAACCGGCCAGATCGTTGGATACGGTAATTTTTGCATGCTTTTTGAATGGCATGCTCCAGAAGCAATTCCGTGAACGACCGTGCGAGGAGATATTCATTGGCAGCGACTGATAATCCACATTCGCCCCCTGGCCAACCCCAAAAAAATCACCCAATGGAACTTCCACGCTGGGTTTTTCCGAGTGGTCCCAGTAGATGCGAATAACCAAAGCCCTTGCAGAATAAGGATTCAGCGAAGCGGAGGTGTTCCAAAGGTGATGGATGATTCCTGGCCCTTCCATATCCGCCAAAACGAGGGTTTCTCCGGGTTGGATCAGCCGGGAGTCGCCGTTGCCGTCTATATTCGGATCCGTGCTGGAGGATCTTCTCGACTGACCATCCGATGGAAGGGCCAGTTGGTCCAACAAAGAATGATCAAGCGTAAAACTGATCTGTGCAGCGAGGTTGTCAATATAGGAAAACAAACACAACCACAGGATCATAGCCAATTTAAATGCTTTCATTGATAATTGTTGATAGTAGTAGTAAAATGACGACAATTCGGAAAATAGTAACCTTATCCTCCAGTGAAATCTGCTGGACAAAGATAAAAATTAAGAGAACCCTGTTCCCGCCGGCAGCCGGTTTTTGATAGATGGGAGAATAGGTTGACCTGAATGAATTTTTAATGAATGGATATTTCGATAAACAGAACTCCTCAGACGAAGGCCGCAACTTCTGGCTTTTCAGCCAAAGTGCCTGTCCATCAGCCTATATTTCAAAGATTATTTAATCACCTTTTTGTATTTCCTGGATTGGTCCTTAAAAATAAATTCGACCAGATAAACTCCTGAGGCCAGGGAAGAGGTTTCAATGGAATTATTTTCATTGATTTTGGAAATCAGTACCCTACCATTAAAATCAAAAATATTTATTTCATTGACAGGATTATTCAAACCACTGACAGTAAAATAGATGGTATTTACAAATGGATTGGGATAGACCGTGAGAATGGTATTGTCAAACTTAACCTCCTTTACGCCCGTTGTAAGCAATGTTCCAACCTTCATGCCATTCCCAAAACTTGTGACCCACATTTCGTTGAGATTATAGGGATTAAAAAAGACTCTCTCAGGTTGACGGAAAGGATAACTGTCGACCAGTTTCCAGGTAGGCGAGGCAGTATTCATGTTGTTTCCGCTCCAGAGGCCTTGTGTTTCAGTGGTCAAAAAGGCCTGATGAGCGTCCTGAGGATTGAAAGTCAACGAGGTAACCCGGTCGAACTGATTGCCTGTTAGTTTTGTCCAATTTTTGCCTCTATCGATTGTTTTGTATAATCCCCCTAATCCATTTGGAGCTCCACCCCATCCGCTAAAAACACAAACATACCAGGTATTTTGATTGGCATCGGTTGGATCAATGACCAGATCCTTTGTCCAGTATTGCATTCCACCATCACTGAGATCACTCCATGAATTCGTGGTTGTATCGTACAGAAATATGCCGGAACTTTTTGTAAAACCGGATGAAGTTCTCCTTCCCGAAAAAGAGCATACCATCTTCCCATCATTCAGAACCTGAATGCAAGCCGCGTGACCTTCCGTTCTTGGTGGATTTGGCAATTTCGTCCAGGTAGAGGTTGCACCGGATGACAAATTGTTTGTCACATAAATACCTCCTTGCTGAGCACCTTGTGTTCCACCAAAGTGAATGACAGATGCATACATTCTTTCCGGTCTGTTCGGATCATTGGCCAACCAAAAAACGGGATGTCCGAAACTATGCACTGTCGTCCAGTTTGCGCCATTATCTGTTGATAGAACGATCTTTCCATTGCCATCTGAGGCATCCAACTGGGCATCGGCCAATCTGGTACTTTGGTACATATCGTGAATATTCGAACAAGCACCGTAGAGATTGCCATTGTTCAATCTAACCATTCGATACAGGGAATTAACTGAAAATCCATTGTAATTGAAACTCCATCGATTTCCGCCATCCGTGCTTCTGATCCCACCAATATCACTAAAGCAGGCCATCATTTTACTGGCATCCATCCACTGCACTTGCCAGCAGGTCGTATTTTCAAGTCCAATACTGGCGTAGGATTGTTTTGCTGGGGTGGCTAAAGCAGCCGGATGCTGGTCACTGCTATTGACATAAGCCTGTGTCCAATTATCGCCTCCGTCGGAGGTAGCTTCCACATTCGAAAAAGAACCAAAAAGCACTTTTTTGGAATTGTTTGGAGCAACACTGATTCCGAAACAGGTTTCACTCCAACTCCAGGCCTTGTCGCCGCCTGAACCTTCCCAACCCGTAATGATATTCAGATTATTGCTTGTCTTGAACACTTTTGTCCAACTCTGCCCCGCATTCGAAGATTTGTAAACAAGCGGGGCACCCAATGCACCATCATGTCCTCCCAGATAAATGGTTGAAATGTCATTCTCTGCCATCCCTGCATACATCACAAAATCATTTGAGAAATTGATCCCTGCTGATTTGGAGACCCATATACCATTGTCGTCATCCATGGTGTATATTCCTTTGGCAAAGTTGCTATAATCCCAGGGCATAAGTCCATTGTAAACGTCCGCAGTATTAGCGGTAATACAGGTAAATCGGGTAGTACCGCCACTCTTTGCCCCAACAAAGTTCCAGATCAGCTGACCCGATGGGATTCCCGAAGTATTTTGAATATTAAAGGTGGAACCTGAATCTGTAGATTTTATTAAACCATCATTCGTGCCAATGTAAAGGTTCGCCGAATCCCATAAAACACCCCCTAATATTATACCCGCCCCATTGCTGGCGGCAATTTTGACAGTTTTAAAGGTAGTACCTCCATCATTGGATACCAGGATAATACCATAGGCACCAATGACCAATTGATTTGGATTATTGTAATTGGCAATTAACCGATAGACATTTCCATAATTGGAAACTGAGTAGTTGGCCAATGCCTTCCAGATATTGCCCCCATCCGTGGTTTTTACCGGATAGATGGAGTTCCCATCGTTGAAAGTGCAATAAGCTATGTTATTGTCTCTGGTATACTCATAGGTTGAGGTATTGGCTACCTGAAGTTTGGAGAAATGAACCTGTGAATAGGTTTTCCCATCATCTGAACTGTGAAATAGCTGACTCATGTCACAACTGACATAAAATTCATGATCATTCACCGGGTTTATTTTCGGAAAGAACAAGGCACCTCCCCCACCAATTCCTTTAGGCGAAAAAAGGGATGGCTGGGCCATCCCCGACGTGAAGATGAAACAAAGTATCAATTGCCGGAAAATGTGCTGAACTAATTTCATAAAAAGGGCATTGGCTGAATAAAATCAACAAATTTTTCCTAAGCCAAAACGGCCTTAGCCTTGGGCTAAATGAAAAATCTGAGTCAGGTTTATTCTTTTACAGGTATAAAAATAGAAGTTTTATTTTATAAACCTGCAGTCCTATTATTGGACGAGTTACTTAGTTCACAGGGTGAAGGAGAAAAAGTAAGGAAGGAATAAGTTTCTGAATGATTCCGGAAAACAAAAAAAGAGACTCCTGGCAAGAGTCTCTCTTTTTGTACGATTGTCGGGGTGACAGGATTTGACATAATTGTTACTTATATTCTGTTTATCAACCATTTAAGCACATATTTTAATTAAAAACATCATATTTCTTAATTAAGAAACTATATGAATTGATTATCAGTATATTGCATATGCATTTTGAGTACATAAAACGGTACATATATTCGTAAAAGGTACGTAATAGGTACATAAAATTATTATCTTTGTTTTTGTATTTTCATGTATTCTTACTTATACAATCCATTATGTCAATCAAAAATCAGTCTGAATTGAAAACCATAAAAAATAATGGATATAACTACATTTATGTTTACTTCAAATACAAAGGAACAATCCTAAGGGCAAATACTAAATTTATATATCAAAAGTCC
>CAINVV010000163.1 GCA_903854235.1 uncultured Bacteroidia bacterium
GGGGACAATTCGTGCTATTTTAACGTTAAATTAGCAGTACAAGCTCTTCCAACCTGCTGGAATGGCAATGTATCAGAATGTGAACCCGCGCGACTTATACCGTCTGCATTTTTTGCTATCGCTTTATTTTCAGTAGCTTTCAAAAACTGAACCGACCCGCACATCCTTGAAGATGTCTATTTTTCTATCTGAAATAATATTTTGATAACCAGAATAGACTTTTCAAACAATTTGTTTAATTTTATGTGGTTTGCAGCATATAATTCAGCATCAACACCAAACAAACAGGATGAGTCTAGCCGACCTTTCTCTAAACCAAAAATACTGGAGGCCTTTCTAAAAACATCTAAAGCGACTTGCGCCGCTTTAGATGTTTTCACAACGGAATAATCCTTATTGTGATTTGCTTCAAATTGTACCACTAAAGTAGTAAGAAATACTGAAATACAAAATTATATGAAAAAAATTTTAGGACTTGATCTGGGTGTAGCATCAATCGGGTGGGCACTGATCAACACTGAGAATGATATACCTACCGAAATTTTGGGAATCGGGAGCAGGATCGTGCCATTAAGTACAAATGACGCAAATGAATTTTCAACTGGTAATGCAATTTCAAAGAATCAGAATCGTACCATTACCAGAACCCAAAGGAAAGGCTATGATCGATATCAATTGCGCAGAAAAAATTTAACTGATTTTCTTCGCAAATTCAATATGACACCAACAGAGGAATTAATTAAACTAGATGTACTTGGCTTATGGGGGCTTCGCGCAAAGGCAGCTAATAAGGATGAAAAAATTTCATTAATCGAACTGGGGCGTGTATTATACCATCTTAATCAAAAAAGAGGATACAAATCGGCTAAATCTGATGATGCCGAAGACAAAAAGCAGAAAGATTACGTCGCAGACGTTAACAATAGGTACAAAATCATTAAAGAACTAAAACAGACAATTGGGCAATATTTTCACAGTCAACTAAAAAGAGATGTTCATTACAGAACCAAAGAACAAGTATTCCCCAGGGCTGCCTATCTTGATGAATTTGAAATAATTTGGAATACTCAGGCCAGATATTATCCAGAAATATTAACAGAAGAGAACAAAGCCATCGTAAGAGATGAAATTATCTACTATCAACGAAGCCTAAAATCCTGCAAACATCTGGTTTCTTTGTGCGAATTTGAAATGAAAGCCTATAAGAATAAAGAAGGGAAAACTGTTTATGATGGACCCAAGGTCGCTCCACGTTCCTCCCCTCTCTTTCAGGTATGTAAGAATTGGGAGAGTTTGAATAACCTGAAACTAAAGAATAGGAAAGGACTAGAATTTGATTTTACACTTGAACATAAAAAAGCACTTTTCAACCACTTGGATAACAACGACAAATTAACGACCAATGATCTCTATAAAATTCTTGGAATCAATAAGTCTGAAGGTTGGTGGGGAGGCAAAGCTATTGGAAAAGGGCTGCAAGGAAATACCACAAAAAATCAAATATCGAAAGTTCTAGGGAATAATATAGAATATCAGAAAAATCTTGTATTCAATCTAAAAACTGTTGATACTAAATTAGTAGATACCGAAACAGGGGAGATAATTCAGCAAATAAGCCCTGATTTTGAAAAGGAACCTCTATATCGATTATGGCATTCCATTTATTCGATTCACGATCAAAGGGAATTAGCAAATGTACTTCAACTAAATTTCGGGATTACAGATACTCAGGTTGTAAATGACTTATGCAAAATTGATTTCGTAAAATCAGGTTTTGGGAATAAGTCTGCAAAGGCTATCCGCAGAATATTGCCCTATTTGCAGGATGGATTGATGTATAGCGAAGCATGCCTGGCGGCTGGCTTCAGGCATTCCGAAAGTCTGACTGTTGCAGAAAACGAAGCCCGCGAACTACTATTAAAACTTCCACAAATAAAGAAAAATGATCTTAAACAACCAGTAGTTGAAAAGATATTAAACCAAATGGTTAATCTCGTTAATGCAGTGATCGACCAATACGGAACAATTGATGAGATACGGGTTGAATTGGCTCGCAAACTTAAGCAGAGCAAGGATGAAAGAAATGCAACCGACAAAAATATGCGACTTCGCGAAAAAATTAATGACACATATGCAAAAAGAATTTTTCAGGAATATGGGTTGACTGCTTCCCGTACGCGAATTCAGAAATTTAGGATGTGGGAAGAGGCTAAACAAAAATGTTTTTACTGTGGTCAAACGGTAAATGTAAGTGAGTTTTTAAAAGGGTTTGATGTAGAGGTTGAACATATCATCCCAAAATCACTTTTTTTCGATGACAGTTTCACCAATAAAGTCTGTGCTTGCAGAAAATGTAATTCAGATAAAAAAAATCAAACAGCATTTGATTACATGAAATCGAAAGGGGAGCATGAATTTGAAAGCTATCTGGTTCGCATTGAGGAATTTTATAAAAACGGTGATATAAGTAAAACTAAAAAAGAAAGGCTCCTTACGCCAAAAGAGAAAATCCCCACAGATTTCATTGACAGACAACTTCGCGAGACTCAATACATCGCCAGAAAGGCCAAATCCATATTATCACAAGTAGCTAGAAATGTTTGGGCATCCAGTGGAAGCGTAACTGATTTTGTACGGCATACCTGGGGATGGGATAAGATTCTTAACGACCTTCAAGTGGATAAATATAGGTTAAATGGACAAACGGAATTGGTGGAATTTGTTCACAAAAACCAAAAACACGTCGAAGAAAGAATAATTGGCTGGAGTAAACGGCTTGATCACCGGCATCATGCGATTGATGCGCTAACCGTTGCATGTACCAGACAGAGTTTCATTCAGAGGCTAAACAACCTAAACACCGAACGGGATGCAATTTGGCAGGAACTCAAACATCAAAATGAAGGACATAAGGAGAAATTTTCCCTGTTGGAAAAATGGCTCGATGAACAACCCCATTTTTCGAAGGAATACGTTCAAAACAAAGTAGCCGGTATTCTGGTGTCCTTCAAAGCTGGTAAAAAAGCAGCCTCAACGGGGAAGAGGATAAAATACATAAAAGGAAAGAAGATTGTCCTCCAAGATGGAATTACAGTGCCACGTGGAGCATTACATGAAGAGAGTGTGTATGGAAAAATTAAGATCCTGGAAGAAAAAAAATCACCTAAATTTCTGTTTGAGCATCCTAACTTAATATTCAAGCCCGATATAAAAGACCGAGTTGAAAAACGAATTGAAGAATTTGAGGGTGATACAAAAAAAGCAATTGCCTCCTTGTTAAAAAATCCTGTTGTGCTGAAAAATGGAGAAATACTTGAGTATGGGACTTGCTTCAAGGAAGAGTACATCATTAAATATCCCTTGCAATCGATAAAAGCAAAAGATGTTCATTCAATCGTAGACAAACACTTACGTGAAATCGTGAAAGAACGATTAGTCAAATTTAACAACAATGAAAAAGAGGCATTCAAAGATTTAAAAAATTACCCTCTTTGGCTGGATGACAACAAATCAATTCAGGTAAAAACATTAAGATGTTTTACCGGTTTAACTGCTGTAGAACCAATAAAAAGAAATGAAAATGGTGAAGCAGTAGGTTTTGTAAAACCAGGAAACAATCATCATATTGCAATCTACACCAACAAATTGGGGAAGAAGCAAGAACATGCAGTTACCTTTTGGAGCGCTGTTGAACGCAAAAAATATGGTTTGCCGATCGTAATTACAAATCCAATAGAAGTATGGGATAACATTCTGGATAAAGAATTTCCTGAAAATTTCCTGAATTGTTTACCTTCTCCAGATTTGACATTTGATGTAAGTCTTCAGCAAAATGAGATGTTTATTCTTGGAATGCCTGAGGAGGAATATCAAGTTGCAATAGAAAATAAAGATTACTCTTTAATGAGTGATTATCTATATAGAGTTCAAAGTATTTCGCCAAGCGACAATTGGTTTAGAAAGCACATAGGAACGCTTAATGATAAAAGTCAAGAGGCTCGCGATTTAAAAATATATTATAGGTGCAATAGCGTTAAAGCATTTGAAGAATTACTTCCGCATAAAGTACGTATTAATAATTTAGGCAAATTAATATTTCCGAATTCTCATCCATGAAGGTTAAGTCCAATTAAATGAGAACACAATTTGATTTATTGTATTGATTATTGACAATCCACACCTTATAAAGACTTAGTTGCTTGTTAGGATGGTAAGAAAACCAAACAGTGCCATAATTCTATTTAAAGTGCATCCGAAAGATCCAATCAGTTGCGTTAATAGATTTCGGGAAGTCCGACAACAATAAACAACTCTGCAAGAAAGCCTCGGATGAATCCGACTGACTTTGTAAAAGAATACGATTTTATGATTATGGATAGTTCCCTTATTATTCACATTAAAATTTAATTCGTATGATTACTGCTATTGATCTGTCGAAGCTTCGCAATGCGGAGTTTCTGCAATTTGGTTCCCTGTTTTCCGGCCTGGTGGTTGCAAACGATCCGGCCGCGCTGAATATCGCCGCTCAACACGAGGCATTCAAATCCAGGCTGGATGAAACATCCGCGCTCTTCAAGCTTGAAAGAATTAGTCCGATTACGCAGGAACTGGTACAGCTCGACGATCGCCGCGATAAGGCGATCAATGGATTGACGGCTGTCATCAATGGTTACTGCAACCATTTTGATGTGGCCATTTGCCAGGCGGCAAGTCTGCTAAACGGTAATTTATTTCTGTATGGCGTGGGGGTTGCCCGATTAAATACCCAGGCTGAAACATCTACCATCAATGGAATTGTCAGTGATTGGGAATGTAAACCTGAACTTGTAACTGCTTTGACATCTTTGGGTCTCACTGGTTGGCTTACCGAACTAAAAACTGCCAACCAGCTGTTCCAGCAAAAATACATCCAACGAACCCAGGAGTAC
>CAINVV010000164.1 GCA_903854235.1 uncultured Bacteroidia bacterium
ACACAGGTAGCTGTGGCGGAACACAGGTAACGACTGGAAATCCGGTCACGCTCTCTCCGGCGGCTTCCACCACCTATTATGCACGCAACTACAACAATTCGCAGTTCAGTGCCGGCTGTGCATCCATCAGCATCGTGGTCAATCCGCGACCAACCGTTGCGGATTTACAGGCAACAGGAACCGGGATCAAATGGTATCTAACCCAGACTGGCGGATCGGCACTTTCGACCTCCACCCAGT
This sequence comes from uncultured Bacteroidia bacterium, assembly GCA_903854235.1. Classification (GTDB taxonomy): domain Bacteria; phylum Bacteroidota; class Bacteroidia; order Bacteroidales; family Prolixibacteraceae; genus CAINVV01. The sequence goes on from CAINVV010000164.1 coordinate 241, forward strand.
TGATCAACAACCAGCACTACTGGGCCAGCCAGACTATCAACGGACTGGAAAGTACCGCAAGATTTGAGGTAGTAGTGAGCATGTCCAATCCGTAAAATTCCGGTATAAGGCTACTGGCTGTCAAAGTTTGGGGAGCGGCTGCCATAATCCCCGCAAGTAGGTGAATAGGGAATGGTATTTATCGAGAGGTTACGGTGTTCCTGGTTTTGAGATTGTCACGGTAAACTCCCTCTCCACATACTCCATCAACTCTGCAAAGAAACGGCGGAAAAGCCTTTCGAATTGATCGTATTCCTGGTGCAGCATCGTCATGGCCCATTCACTGTTTGCGGGGAGGGAGGTTCGGTTGGACATAATCTCCAGCACGTGAAATAAATTCTCTTTTTTGGCATAGGATTCGAGTCGTCTGTGCTGAATGAGAAAAGGCAGGAATTGCTTCACCCGCAAGGGGAGCATCATAAAATTGGAAATAAAGACGGAATGTGACTGTTTCGCAAATTGACGCAAAGTGACAGTAGAGTAGTCTTTCCAGTTGGCCGCCAGAAAATGGTCGAAGAAAATGTCCATGACCACCCCCGAGAACCGGCCGTAGCCGGGTTTCAGCAGCTGGATGCATTCCTTGACATCAGGGTGATTGTCGGTAAAGGAATCAATGCTTCTGTGAAGTTGTATGCCGTAGGACACCATTTCGGGATAGTGCTGGTATTTGTTTCCTTTCACAAAATCGCCGATAAAATTCCCCAGCTTGATTTCGTCGGACTCGCCGGATAAATAGAGATGTGCCAGATAATTCATCCTGCAAAATAATTAATTCTTTGCATAGCTTTACAAATATCGGATTGGAATGAAAAGTATGGACACGGAAGGGACAAATGAGGAATAAAGATAAAAAAACCTGCGGGATGAATAATTTCATGGGATACCAAGTATAAAAATTGGGCAATTAAGGTTTTTTAATACTTTTTTACAGAAATTTTTAGCTCCTAAACGTAATCTTTGTAAAAACAATTTGGCCCATGAGAAAATGCATTGTCCTTCTTTTACTGATGAGTTCCATTCAACTGTTTGCACAGCAGGAGATGAATCTCAGCCTGAAAGAGTGTGAATCTCTTTTTATGAAAAATAACCTGGATCTGATCGCCTCCAAATTCAACATTGATGCGGCACAGGCGGCCGTTATTCAGGCACGCACGTGGGAAAATCCCAACCTTTCGATAGGGCTTAACGCTTACAATCCGGATCAGAAAAAATATTTTGACATTGGAAGCGGAGGTGAGAAGAGTGCCGGGTTTGACCAGCTGATTCACCTTGGCGGGAAAAAGAGGGCTGAAGTGGCCATGGCGAGCGGGAATGCAGAAGTTGCCCAACTGGAATTTGCCGATCTGCTGCGGAACCTCAAACTCCAACTGAGGCAGGCTTATTTTGGACTCTACTACCAGAACTTGTCCTATGCTTCCATACACAAACAACTTTCCAACCTTGATTCACTGGTGGTCTCCTACCAAACTCAGGTTCAAAAGGGCAACCTGCCCCTGAAGGATCTTGTTCGCCTGCGTTCACTGGAGTTGAACCTGAAAAATCAAAAATCTCAACTGTACGAGAATATTGTCGACTTTCAGGGTAAACTGACCATCCTGATGGGAATTTCTTCCAATATTCTGCCTGTGCCTTTGGATCAGGAAGTGATTGTTTACCAGGAAAATAAAATATTGAAACCCGATTCCCTGAACCAAATAGCCTTCGACAATCGTACCGATCTGAAGATGGCTGGTAAGCAGGTAGCTGTCCAGAGTCTGAATGTCAAATGGCAAAAAGCATTGGCAATTCCTGATATGACAGTGGGCGCACAATGGGATCAGTCGGGTAGCGCATTTAAAAATCAGGTAGGATTGAATATTGGTATTCCCCTGCCCCTGTGGAACCGCAACCAGGGAAATATAAGGATGGCTAAAGCCCAGTTGGATCAGTCAACCGTCCAACAGATCCTTCAGAAAAATAAAGTGAGTTCAGAGGTTTTGCAATCCTTCAAAAAATGGCAGGAAGCAACAGAAAACTACCACTACCTCACCAAAAATTCCCTCCAGAATCTGGAAGAGGTTCAGAATGGAATTTTTAAGAATTTCAAAAATGGAAACCTCTCCCTGATCGAGTTCACGGATTTTATGGAGAGTTATCATGCCACCTTGCTGCAATATTACCAGTTTGCCCAAAATCTGGTCAATGCGTGTGAGGAACTCAATTTTGCTACCAATTCAAAAATATTCTAACCGGGAAGATCCGCATTAATGATTCTATTATGAGAAACATCGTCCAACTTTTATCTGTTATCTCCTTTCTGTTCGTGTTTGGATGCAATAGCCATAAAAGCAATGGAAGCTCTGATTCAAAGGCTTTTATGCTTACAGATACCATGTTCAGAACAACCACATTCGGCAAGGTGATAGAAGAACCGCTGAGGAATGAATTGGAATTCTTCGGGAAAATCACCGCAGATAACAACAAACTCATCGAAATTTATCCTGTAGTGGGTGGAAGTGTCACCAAGGTTTATGTCGAACTCGGCGATTACGTAAAAAAAGGACAGCTGCTTGCCACCATCCGAAGTACGGAAGTAGCAGGATTCGAAAAGGAATTGAACGATGCCAAAAGTGATGTGGTGGTTTCCAGGAATAACCTGAAAGTGGCTCAAGAGATGTTTGAAGGGAAATTGAGCACCGAGCGGGAGGTATTGACGGCCAAGAGCGAACTGGAGAAATCTGAATCCCAGTTGAACCGGATCCAGGAAACCTATAAAATATACAACCTGAAACCCAATGCCGTGTACGAGGTGAGATCTCCCATCAGTGGATTTATCCTTCAAAAAGTGATTAACGAGGATATGCTACTGCGAAATGACCATACCAACAATATTTTCGATGTGGCCCAGATCGATGAAGTTTGGGCCATTGCCAACGTCAGCGAGGCGGATATTCAGCAAATAGACCTCGGACTGGATGCAGAAGTCTCCACTTTCAGTTACCAGGGCAAAATTTTTCACGGAAAGATCGACAAGATTTTCAACACCATCGACCCGGAGACCAAATCAATGCAGGTGCGAATCAAACTCGAAAATCCGGATTTCCTCCTGAAACCTGAAATGAAGGCAACGGTAAAAATCAGCAATACATTGAAGGAAAAGATGTTGTCTGTGCCGTCCGCTGCCATCATCTTCGACAAGAGCCGCAATTTTGTGATGGTTTACAAAGACCGTTCCAACATCGAAACCCGGAAGGTTGAGGTGTATCGCCAGGTTGGCGACAGGACTTTCATCAGCTCCGGACTGAAAGAGGGCGAATCGGTGATTACCCACAACCAGTTGCTTATTTACGATGAACTTAACGACTAAAGCATGAACAAGTTCATTAGAAATATCATTGCGTTCTCCCTGAAAAACAGGATGTTCACCTTTCTGTGGGTGGGAATCCTGGTCATTGCAGGAGTCATTGCCTTCCGGCAGATGCCTATCGAAGCCTTTCCGGATGTGACCAATACACAGATTGTGGTCATCTCACAGTGGAACGGCAGAAGTGCAGAGGAGGTCGAACGATTCGTAACGACCCCCATCGAAATTGCGATGAATTCGGTGCAGCGCAAAACCAGTGTGCGCAGTACTACCATGTTCGGTCTTTCTGTCATCAAAATCATTTTTGAGGACGATGTCGAAGATTTTTTTGCCCGGCAACAGGTCAATAACCAGCTTCGGAATGTCCAGCTGCCGGATGCCGTGGAACCCGAGGTTCAGCCTCCTTACGGACCAACCGGAGAGATTTTCCGTTATATTTTAAAGAGCGACAAACGCGATACCCGCGATCTGCTGACCATTCAAAATTGGGTGATAGACAGGCAAATCCGTTCTGTTCCTGGGGTAGCCGACCTGAATGTCTTCGGGGGTCAGGAAAAAGTGTACGAGATCAGTGTCGATCCGAATCGTCTGGCCAGTTATGACATCACTCCTATGGAGGTATACGATGCGGTCAGCAAAAGTAACCTCGATGTAGGTGGCGACGTGATCAATAAAAACGGTCAGGCCTATGTCGTTAGAGGTTTAGGACTCCTTCAGTCGATTCGGGATATCGATAACATCATCGTGAAATACGCCAATGGGAATCCGATCCTGGTCAAACATGTGGCGAAAGTGGCGGAAAGCTCGCTGCCAAGGGTCGGCCAAGCCGGTCTCAATGGAAACGACGATGTGGTAGAGGGAATCATCGTGATGCGGAAAGGAGAAAATCCGCACGAGGTCCTTTCACGGATCAAGGATAAAATCAACGAGCTGAATACCAAAATTCTCCCTTCCGATGTGAAGATGGAGACCTTCTACGACAGGGACGTACTGATGGATTATACCACCCATACCGTGATGCACAATGTGCTGGAAGGGATTATCCTGGTGACCTTGATTGTCTTCCTTTTCATGGCCAACTGGCGAACTACCGTGATTGTCTCCGTGATCGTACCGCTGGCGCTCCTCTTTGCTTTCCTTTGTCTTCGATTGAAAGGAATGACAGCGAATCTGTTGTCGTTGGGTGCCGTCGACTTTGGGATCATCATTGATGGTGCCGTGGTGATGGTGGAGGGCTTGTTTGTGACGCTCGATCACCTGAGAAAGAAGGTCGGAGATGAAAAATTCAATAAACTGGCAAAGGGAAGCATCATCAAAAAGAATGGCGCCGAATTGGGCAAGGCCATCTTCTTTTCCAAGCTGATCATCATTACGGCGTTGTTGCCCATTTTCTCCTTCGAAAAAGTGGAAGGTAAGATGTTTTCGCCATTGGCCTATACCCTTGGATTTGCCCTGCTTGGGGCACTTCTCTTTACGCTGACGCTCGTTCCGGTTTTGTCGCATGTTCTGCTAAAAAGAGATGTCAGGGAAAAGGATAATTTCTTTGTAAACTTCTGGAACGGGATTACGGAGAGGGCCTTTACCTGGACTTTCAGCCATAAACGGATTAGTTTGACCGTTGCATCGGTATTTATGCTGCTCACCTTTATGTCAACCAAATTTCTGGGGAGTGAATTCATGCCCCAGCTGAACGAAGGTGCCTTGTGGGTGGAAGCCAAATATCCGATGAGCCAAAGCCTCGAAGAAACGGTGAAACGGGTGGCTGAACTGAGAGGCGTTTTGAATGAGTTTGAAGAAGTGAACGGGGTCTTGTCACAAACAGGCCGAAGCAACGACGGCACCGATCCGAGTGGATTCTATTATGTTCAGATGCAGGTCAACCTGAAACCGCGCGACGAATGGAAGAGCAAAATCACCTACGACGAACTGGTCGATCGGATGGACAAGCGACTCCAGAATTACCAGGGCATTATCTTCAATTATTCACAGCCGATCATCGACAATGTGGCAGAAGCTGTTGCCGGTTTCAATGCTGACAACGGGGTGAAAATTTATGGCGATGACCTCGACAAACTGGATGCCATTGCCAACCAGGTGGTCGAGAAGATGAAGGGGGTGCAGGGTATCCGCGACCTTGGTGTGATGCGCAACCTGGGCCAGCCAGAAATTAGCGTGATTCTGGACAAGGAAAAGATGGCCGCCTTTGGAGTCTCACCAGCAGATGCCCAAACCGTTTTGGAAATGGCCTTTGGCGGAAAAACCGCTACTGAGAAATACGAGGGGGAGCGGAAGTTCGACATCCGCATCCGATACGACAAGGAATACAGGAAAGACGAAAATGACATCGCCAACCTGAAAATACCGGCACTCGACGGCACCAAAGTTCCCCTGAAGCAGGTATGCACCATCACCAAAATAACGGGCCCGGCATTCATTTACCGGGACAATACCAAGCGATTCGTTGGTGTTAAATTCTCAGTGCGCGACCGCGATTTGGGCAGTACCGTGAAGGAGGCGCAATCGATGGTCGATCAGCTTAAATTGCCAGAGGGATACAGCATCGGATGGGCAGGGGAATTCGAAAATCAGGTTCGTGCTACAGACAGGCTGATTAAAGTTGTTCCGTTGAGTTTGATTGCTATTTTTCTGCTGCTATTCATCATGTTCGGAAACATCAAGGATGCGTCGCTGGTCATTGCCAATGTTCCGTTTGCACTGATTGGTGGCATCCTGGCGCTACATCTGACGGGTATCAACTTCGGGATATCGGCCGGAGTGGGCTTCATCGCACTCTTTGGGATCTGTATCCAAAACGGGGTCATACTCATCTCCGAATTTCACAAAAACATCCGGTCGGGTCTGGTGCTCAATGCCTCTTTGCTGGAGGCGGTAAAGGTGCGAACCCGACCCGTCATCATGACGGCCCTAATGGCTTCAATCGGGTTGATGCCGGCGGCCCTGTCAACAGGGATCGGCTCGGAAAGTCAAAAACCTCTGGCAGTTGTGATCATTGGCGGATTGGTAACGGCAACGATTTTGACCCTGCTCATTTTCCCAATCATCTTCTGGATTTTCAATAGGACGAAACACGAAGTGATAGAATAGCCTTTTCTGTTAGGTGTTACTGGCAGTTCGTTTCAGATTGAATCCGGGCTTGAATTTTCGTTTGTGGAAAGGTATAGTACAATCAGCTAGTTTTCAGAATACCTCCCCCAGGTTGAAAAAGAATCCGTGTGAACCTTCCACTCCCCAACCATAATCGATGGCGAGATTCGTATTGGATAATTTGTTGATCTTGATCCGCAAGCCTACTCCTCCTCCGGGAGTTGGCGTCTTCTTGTCCGACCAGTTCTTGAAAAAGGCCTCTTCGTTTCCAAACAGGACTCCCCCCAAAAAGCCATCCCTCGAAATGGCAAACCGGTATTCCGATTCCAGGTAGATGAAATTTCTCCCGGTATACCTTCCGGGGATGTATCCACGTCCGGTATTCGAATAATAATCCCAGCCCACACTAGGAATGTCGAGATAGGGAGGCGTTCCCCTCGTGGTAAAATTGTTGTAATTCCAAAAGGCCAGCACATTTTTAGAGGAGGCGGGGAAATGTACGTAATGCCTTAGGTCGATCATCACCGATTGCCAGTTGCTTTCGCTACCCAGCAGGGTCAGATTGGGCCGGAACTGGAAATAGGCATAGCTGCCACCCTGCGGATTGACGGAATTTTTTCTGGAATCGTATTGGACGTTCACGGATATGCCGGCAGAGGTCGAATGGTCTTCCTTCTGGTATTTCTTCAAATCATTTAAAACCCTGCCGGGAATGGAGTCAGGCCGGATGTTCCAGTGGTGATCAAAATTAAATCCGACTCCCGCAAAAAGATTGGAACTCAATTCGCGAAATAGATATTGATAGATCCTTAAATAGGAATATTTGATGTTGAGGGCTTCCGCCATGGTACTTTTGGTTCCAAATCCAAAGGTCTGGGTAGGAAAATTGTAATACCGGATGTCTCCAAAAAAATGGAGCTTTTGCTTTTCCAAAAAAATATTGCTGTTTGCGGTAAACCAATACTGGTGGAATTGAGAATAGTAGGCATTCACCAGGAAATTGGAAAATCTCTCCCGCTTTTCATCGGTGTAGAAGGAGGTGTTGGAAACGATGGCGCCTGTCAGGCCAGACTGAAGGGAGTAACCCACAACCGGCATCACCGAAACGAATGGTCCCTTGCCTTTGGCCGAGAGATTATCCTTGCGGAGATTGGCATGCGTACCTTTCTGAATGAAATCAACGACGTCGTGTTGTTGGTTGAGGGTACTATCCTGAATCTCCTTTGTTTCAGATTGTCCGAAGAGCGGATGGATCCCTGTGACAGCAACGATAAACAGAAGGGCACAAATTTTTCGAGATATTCTATTCATTCCAACCTGAATATTTAACAAAATGGAAGATCCTTTTTTACGAATATTTTGACCCATAAGTTTTCCATTAGTTTAATTCAGGGCAAATAATACATGATAAAAGATGAATATATACGATTTCTGACACAAGCGCCTCTGCCTGTATCCACCAGACCGTAACCTAAATGGAAGGGAATTCTCATTTTTGAGCAGATCCCAAATGGCTCAATTTTATAGTCCTGATTATCCGGCAGCAACGGCCTGAAGGAGTGCCTTGATGTACCCATAGGCAAAGGCAAATGCCTGCAGGTTGCTGGCAGGGTCTGCGTGGCGGGGTACATGGTCGGGCATCACCAGGTAGGGATAATCCAGATCCCGCAACAGTTTGATGATCTGGTAAAAATCCAGATCCCCGTTATCCGGATAGGTCTCCTGGAAATTATCAAATCCTCCCCTGATGTTGCGGAGATGTATGTTGAAGATCTTTTTTCGTTCCCCCACCCATCTGATAATTGGCAGTATCTCTTTTTTTGGATCCTTCAACCCTTCGGCTACGGTTCCCAGACACAAATTGAATCCGTGATACGGACTGTCGTACAGATTGGCAAATCGCTTGATTCCTTCAAAAACATCGGGACTGTCCCAACTGGTAATTCCACGAAATCCGGCATGTGTGGGAGGATCTCCGATGTGGTTGGCCAGCCGGACCTTGTACTCTGCTGCAACTGGCAGCAATCGGTCAAGCAGGTAGGTGATTCGTTCATACATCTCATCTGCCGTGACCACTCCCGCCAGGGTGAGCGGTTCATTTTTAGCCACTGCAGCCTCGTAATTCCAGGTATGATAGGAGGCATTTCCTCGCTTTGGGTCCAGGGTGAGACCGGTTCGTAAAACGGGAAGGATCGTCGTGTTGTAATTTAGAAATTGAATGCCCGTTCTTCCCGCAACAGAAATCATCTGCTGGAGCATTTCGATCTCCCTGTCCCGTTCGGGACTCTTGCCCAGCAGGATATTCGGAAATTTGACCTTGTTGATCCCGTCAGAACTCAACGGCAAATGG
>CAINVV010000165.1 GCA_903854235.1 uncultured Bacteroidia bacterium
ATTTCTATCAAATTCAACTCTGGAGAATATGGCGGTAGGAAGAAGATATACAAATCTTGCTCTGTCCACTCCTGAATTTTTGCTTTGAATTTTTTAGATCTGTGTATTGGAGAATTATCAAGTATCACAACTGTTCTTTTAATGGTTTGCGCTGCAAAATTGTCCATAAAACAAATTAATTTGTCGGTATTGAATGTGGATTCAAGTACTTCAAAGAATAGCTTGTTTTTACGGTTCATTAAACCAACAACATTTAGAAATTTCCCTTTTGCGGCAGGTAGTAATATCGGATTATCTTTCGTTTGCCAGGCATATGGTACATTTGGAGTAAGTCCGAAATGACTTTCATCGCCGAAGTAAAGATCAATGAATCCGCTATCTCCCAATTCCTTGAGGCTTTCTATTTGCCCTTGTTTTAATTCAAATTCATCTTGTTTGCGTAACCGTTTTAAAGACAGTCGAGCTCTTTTCCATCTATAGCCCAGTATCTTTTAAAAAATTCTGCAAGGTCTTTTTGCAGATTCTAATTTTGTGTTTTTCTTCAAGATGAAGCAGCACATTTTTTAGATTTCTGCTATGAATCTCTAATTGTTTAGAGAGTACTTCTTCAAGGCCCTTAAGGCGTGTTTTAACTCCTCTACCGGTTGTAATTGGAAGAGAATTCAAACCCTCTTTTTCCCACTTATCGAACCAACGTTCAATGGTCCTACGGTCAACATCAAAAATGCTGGCCAGGTCGATGATCGTTCGTCCTTGATTGGATAAAAGAAGGCATTGACTGCGTTTTCTGATTGTATTATTAGAGTTTTTAACGCTCTGCTCTAATGCTTCAATCTCTTCTGTTTTTAGTGATACATATCTCATAATGAGATAAATATACACATATTATAGCATATAAACAAATAAATACGACATTATATTATTCTAATTACTTAAACAGATAGTTAAAATATCAATTCTAAATAATATGTAAAATAGTGCTAGCTTTTTTCAATGTCCTTTAGAATTTTCTCTATTTCTTCTTCGGTGTTGTGCAGTTTTTCCCTACACCAGGTTACCAATGCAGAGAGCCTTTTCACCTTTTCGGATAGCTGATCCACATCTGGTTCATCCTCTTCTATTTCACGCAGAATTTCTTCTATCTCCGTGATAGCCTCTTTGTAGGATAGTCCTTTTTTAATTGTCGTCATGATCTGGGTATTTGATTTCTGTAATTTTACTTAGTACGGATCCTTCGAAAAACAGGGTTTTAAGCAACTCCTCCTTCTTTAGCAGGGAAAGGTCCTTCACCACTTTACCATTTATCGTAGTGATCGTATATCCCTTTTTCAATAAGTTTCCCGGGTCTGTCAGCACTGCCATCTGACCCGCCAGTTCGATTTTGTGTTTCTCCCTGTCGAGTTGCTTGTTGGTTACCAGTAACAATTTTTCAAGGTAACCGTTCAGTTTCAGTTTTCTCCTAACAATCTCCCTTGGGATGGCAATATCCAGCATATTCTGGGCCCTCGCAACCTTCTGGTGTCTGGTATAAAAATAGTGATCAACCAGAAAATCCATCTTTTGCATTTTTTTACCAAGCCTGTGATCGGTTCGCTGAAGGGTCAGTTTAACCTCCTGCCTGAATTTCCACGATTTCTGCATCAATTCATTGTTCTTGCGCATCAGCAAATTTCTTACCACGACAGAAAATTCCCTGGTCAATTCTTCCAGAAGGCTTTGCTCATCTTCCAGACGTTCTTCAGTCAACTCAATTCCCCGGTGCTCCAACAGATTGATCTGTTCCTCAAATGCGGATACGCCGTGAAGAATGAATTCAGCCACCGCAGTCGGCGTCTTCAACCTGGTATGGGCCACGAGATCCACAATGGAATCATCCTTCTCGTGGCCAATCCCCGTTAGGACCGGTAATGGAAACTGCGTGACATGGTAGGCGACATTGTAATTGTCGAAGCAACTCAGGTCGACCTGGGAGCCTCCGCCACGAATAATCACCACCAGATCGAAGAAATCTTCATAGGGATAGATTTTTTCCAGGGCATCTACGATAGATTGTTCCGCTTGATTTCCCTGCATGATGGCTGGAAAAAGCCGTGTATAAAAATGATAGCCTTCTTTATTGCGTTGGAGCTGCTCCATAAAATCCTCGTAACCGGCAGCTGACGGAGAGGATATGATTGCTATTTTCTGTGGAACCAAGGGGAGGTCGAGTTCCTTGTTCATCGTCAGAACCCCCTCGTCCGTGAGGCGCTGGATGATCTCCCTCCGCTTCCTTGCCATATCACCCATCGTGTAGATTGGATCTATATTCCTGACATTCAGGGAGAAGCCGTACAGTTCGTGAAATTCAACGGAGACGTGCAGCAACACCTTGATTCCATCTGTCAACTGCTGTCCGGTGGTGGTTTCAAAGAAGGGGCGCAGCATCCGGAAGGTGTAAGACCAGATGGTGGCGCGTGCCTGGGCGATGATCTTGTCGTCGGTTGTACCCTTTTCGATCAGCGTCAGATAGCAATGACCATTTGAATGAACATTGAGCTCAGAAATCTCCCCCACGACCCAAACCGGAGCGTTAAAACTGGCAGTCAAGACCTTCTTGACCGTGCCATTGAGTTCAGATAAACTTAATCTTTCGTCCATTCAAAAAAAGTGATCATTTGTTGCAGCAGAACCTCCTCCCAAAGTTACAAAATGGGGAGCAGATACTGTTGAAATCGGTAGATATTTGTCAATGATCGCACATTTTGGCTACTTTTGATCCACTATCACAGTTGCATTTCCCGCACCATTGACGAAACTATGGTTATCAAAGTTCTGAATTATCCGGGTAGCAAATTAAAATTTGGCAAAGGGGTCTTGAACCCTGCTTAACAAAAAATCAATAGTTCATGAAGTTCGCTCTGAAAAAATTCAACCTTTCCCTTGTCAACCTCTTGCCATTTGCATCGGCTTTGCTGATTTTTTTTCTGGTAGAATTGGGAACCCGTTATCCCGAAAGGATCGAATCCTGGTATTCAAAAGGGTTGTATCCGATCATTGCTTCTCTCTTTTCGGCTATCAGCGGACTTTTTCCATTCTCCCTGTGGGATATTTTTTGGGCACTTTTTGTCCTTTTTGCCCTCTTTACCATGGGACGGGTTATCCTGCGCAAACTGAAACCCGGCAGGTTTCTGCTTCGGACCCTGCAGGTTGCTGCCATTTTATACTCCTTTTTTTATCTCTCGTGGGGTTTTAACTATTTCCGGTTGCCCATCGAAAAAAGGCTTCACTGGAATCAGATAGACAAGACAGATATTTTTCCGGAGGTTCTGGACTCCCTGATTTCGAATGCCAATGCGAGTCGTGTCGAATGTCCTGCAACCGATTATCCCACCATCGATTCATTGGTGGAGGCTTCCTATCGGGATCACGCCAAAGAGTTTGGATATCGCTATCCGAATGGCAGCAGACGGACCAAAACGATGACCTTCACCTCATTTTTTGCCAAATCGGGGGTAAGCGGCTACTTTGGACCCTTTTTCAATGAGGTGCACCTGAATGGCAAATTATTGCCCACCGAATATCCCTTTGTACTGGCGCACGAGAAGGCACATCAGTTTGGTTTCTCCGGCGAAGCAGAGGCCAACTTCATGGCCTGGGTCATCTGCAATGCCAGCAGCGACAAGCGGTTAAAATATTCGGCCAACATTCAGCTGCTTCAATATTTTCTGGGAGATCGTTTTCACCGGGAAGCGATCAGGGAGTACCTGAAACGTTTCGACAAAAAGGCGATGGCCGACATCATGGCGCAGCGAAACCATTGGATGGCGCTCAGAAATGAGACCCTCGACAGGGCCCAAACCACCGCCAACAATGCTTACCTCAAATCGAACAAGATCCACGAAGGGGTGATGAACTACAACAGTGTCGTCAAACTGACCCTGGAATGGTACCTAACCACCTATCCGGTTCTGGCGTCCAAACCTTTAAAATAAGGCAGCAATTTTTAATCGCATACCGATCATTCAATGCATTCTGTGGTTATCTTTAGCCTCCGTAACGCTACTACCATGCATTCCATCAAACTATTTTCGCTCAGTATCACCTTGATGCTGTCACTTTCATTTGGATCCCTCAGGGCCCAGTCGTTGGATGAAAAAGTCCAATCGGGTTTTGTGACCCCGCCGAAAGAATGCTGGCCGCATACCCGTTGGTGGTGGCCCGGCAATGCCGGCTCGAAGGAGGAGATCACCCGCGAGTTGGAAGCAATGCGCAGTCACGGGATCCGTGGCGTCGAGCAAATCTCGATGGACCCGGTGTATGAAAAGGGAAACGTCCCCTATCTCTCTGACGAGTTCATGGCCTTGCTGAGCCACGCAGTGAAGGAGGCCAGGCGCCTCGACATGGAGGTCTCCCTGAATTTCGGAGGACCCGGATGGATCATCGGAGGGGAATTTGTGCCGGAGGAAGACCGTAGCAAAGACCTCGTTCCTTCCTTCACCGATCTGACCGGACCACGAAAATTCGAAGACCAGCTTCCCGGTAGGTTAATCAAAACCAAAAGATCGTGGGAGTCATATTCTCCCACCCTGAACGGATCGGAAAAATTGATAGCGGCGATAGCCGGTAAAATGGATAGATCGGGCAAACTGATCGAAAACACCCTGATCAATCTGACGGCAGTGGTCAGAAACAACAGGCTTGAATGGAATGTTCCGGAAGGTGACTGGAAACTAATGGCCTTCTGGCTCAAGAAAAATGGGATAGCCAATGCAGTGGATCATTTCAACAAGGGAGCCATGGACCGTTACTGCAATTTTCTGGGAAACAAATATTACGCAGCTTTCGGGGATGAATTTGGCAAAACCGTCGAATCACTCTTTGCCGACAGTTTTGAACTGCCCAACCTGGCCAGCGGGATGAACTGGTCGACAGGCTTGTTCGAGGAGTTTCAAAAAATGTACGGATACGATCTGGTTCCGTTGCTCCCTGCAATTTGGTTTGAATTGGGAGATCGTTCTCCCAAAATCAGATACGATGTGAATGAGTTCCTTCACAAAACCGGACTCCAGGCTTTTTACGCCAGCTTCCTGGGTTGGTGTGAAGCCCATCACATCAAAGGACGCATCCAGACCTATGGTTTCAACACCGACAACATCGAATCCGCAGGTTTGGCCCACATCCCCGAGATGGAGATTACCGCAGGAGAAAAAGACCAGGCCGACTGGTTTGATACACGCATCGGTCCGAAAAAATATGTCTCCTCCGGGGCGCATCTGTATGACAGAAAGATTGTTTCTGCCGAAGTCTATACCTTTATACACTGGGAGCGCTACCGCGAAACGCTGGAGGAGCTAAAGATTGCCAGCGACAGTTACCTGCTGTCGGGGGCTACCAAGTTTTACAACCACGGGTTCAATTTCCTTCCCGAACAGGAGGTCTCTCCGTCTCGTTCCATCCCATTTGCGGCCTATATCCAACCTCAAAATATTTGGTGGAAATACTATCCGAAGTTGTCGGAATACATTGCCAGATGCTCTTATCTGCTGCGGCAGGGAGATTTTACGGCAGATATTGCCCTCTATTCTCCGCTTGCCAACCAATGGGCCCTCAACGTGATCAATCCACGGAAGTGGACCAGAGAATTTGAATGGGGAGAACTGGGCGGGTTGATTGTTTCGAATGGCTACGACTTCGACCTGGTGAACGACGATGTGCTGCAAAACCACGCCTTCGTTGAAGCAGGAAACATTGCCGTTCAAACGATGAGATACAAATTGCTGATCGTACCCAACGTAGAAACCATCCCCCTGAAGACACTTGAATTCATTGAGAAGTATGTTAAACAGGGAGGACAGGTGCTCTTTCTGGAACGGCTTCCCGAAAAATCGACGGGCGTGAGAGAGGCCGCTGTTTCCGATGCAAAAGTGAAAGTGCTGGTCGATCGTTTGTTCAATGAACCTGTCGCGGGAAAACCTGCAGGTAAGAATCTTTATGGAATCCAGGAACCGAAAAACGATCCCACCATCGGTTTCAGCTATGGACAGGGGAAGGTTTTTCGCCTCAACAATGTCCTCGACCGGACCATCTGGTGGAACAAACAGAGCAGTTACCTCGATCCATTCCTGAAGATTCTCCGTAACCGGATCGCCCCCGATTTTGGCATTGACTTTGCCAAAGAGGGATTGCGAAAAAATGAAGGGCTCACCTTTATCCACAGAAAAGTCGGGCAGTCTGACCTATATTTTGTAGCCAATATCCAGGACAAGACCAGCTCCCTTCCGGTTACCTTCCGGGTACGGAACAAAAAAATCCGCAAATGGGACCCGTTTACCGGAAAAATTACCGGGGTATATGTGTTCGATGAAAACAAGGATGGAATGAATGTTCCACTGAATCTGGCACCCTATGAGTCCTGCTTCCTCGAATTCTCCCCGGGAAATCCAGAATTTCAGATTTCCAAAACGGATTTCCAGCAAATAACTGAGGTGAATGCAAAGGCTGCAACGGCAGAAACCTCAGTGAATGGCAGATTCCTAACTACGGTTCTGACCTTATCAGGGAGCAAGGACTACAGCTCTGAAGTAGCTGGTATTCCGGCACCTTTTGTCATCTCTGGAAATTGGCAGATGGAACTGGTGGCAAAAGATTTTCCGGCCGTCCGGAGAAGGGCGGACTACCTTGCCTCATGGAGCGACGATCCATTAACCAAAACATTCAGTGGTACGGGAAAATATCAAATCGATTTCATACTGCCTTCGGATTATAGGTCTGCCAATCAGCAAATCTACCTGGATCTGGGCAAGGTGGGAAACATTGCCGAAGTGAAAATCAACGGGAAGGAGGCGGGAATTGTCTGGATGCGTGGTCAAAAGCCGGAGGTAACCGGTGTATTAAAATCAGGCTTGAATCATTTGGAGATTATGGTCACCAATACCCTGATTAACAGAATCTCCGCCATGAAGGAGCCGAACCCGGTGCCCGATTACCTGATAGCCCGCTACGGGGAAAAGGATAAACTGAAGGAGGTGCCGCGCGAATTTGGCTTCTCCCCTCTTCCGGCAGCAGGACTGTTGGGACCCGTGAGGCTACTTCCTTCAAGAATCGTTACCATCCCTTTCCATTAACTTTAGTCAATTTAGCCACTCTAGTCACTTTTCTCAAGGCCTCCCCGAATCATTCATTTTGGGCTCCGGAATTTTTCCCTTGATCTTGTCGAACTGTTTGAACTCGTTGATTTGAAGGGTGTCAAGTTTGCCACCGTCCAGGATTTCCCCCTTTTTGTATTTGACCTGGTATTTCAGTTTACCCTCCAGGTCAAAGATGCTCCACGCCCCGTCGGAGAGATCCTCCCTGAAATTGCCTTCCATCGATTTCAGCCCGTTCTCCCGGTAGAAGATGGCCGGACCGTTTCTTTTGCCTTCCAAATAGGTGATCTCGCTTCGCTGGATTCCATCCGGAAAATATTCCCTGGCTACTCCATCCAGGAGATCGTTCTTCCAGATTTTCGCCCAGATCACTTTCCCTGCTTCATTATAACCGGTAGCACAACCCTCTTTTTTGCCATGATTGTAATTCTCTGTCAGGACCAATAGCTCCCCACTGTAGAAATTCCAGGTACTGTCGCGCAGGGTCCCTTCAAAGACCCCTTTGGCATAAAGTTTTCCCTCATCATCAAACAGGGAGGCAAAAGCCCTGTCCGAACCAGAACGGTAGTTCATCAATGCCTTTGTCTTGCCGTTTTCGTGGTATCTTCTCCAATCCCCGACGGGTTTATTGTGCTGGAAGGTACCTTCATATTTCAGGGTACCATCCGGATAACGGCTCACCCATTTTCCCTCTTTCATTCCGTTTCCGGCAGTTTTGTTGACAGCTTCCTGGCAAAACAGCGAACCTGAATAAAAGCAAAAGGCAATTAACAAGATGGAAATTTTCATGGAAATCAGGATTTTCTCCAAAGGTACGAACCTTTTGGATTCAATCTCCCTCCGGAAAGCTTCTCCTGTGGTACAATTTTAACGGTGGAAGGTCTCAAATATAACATTCCTCCAATTGACGGAATTGTATTATTTTTATCGGATGTCGAGTTAAAAGTTATTCCTTGAAAAATACTGTATCCCTTTTGCTGGTTTGTTGCTTTGTCCTGGCCTCCTTCACCTCACAGGCGCAGGGAAGCGGGTTAAAAACCGATTTGTCGTTCACGGATCCATCCATTCATACGGTGCTTTTTTTTGCGGAAGGATGGGAGTTTTCACTTCCGGTGCTTGAACTTGGAACAACACAACACCTCATTTGCAAATTCGATCACCTCTCGAGGGAGGCAAAAAACTACCAGTACACCCTGATTCACTGTGATGCAGACTGGAATCCCTCCCGCATCACCCCGACCGAGTACCTCGATGGATTTGCGGAAAACCCTGTCAACGATTACGCCTTTTCTTCCAACACGATTGTCCCTTATGTCAACTACAAGCTCATTCTACCCAACGACCAGGTAAAAATCAGGCTTTCCGGCAATTACTTGCTGACTGTCTGGGAGGATGGGAACAAGGAACATCCAGTGCTGGTGAGGCCATTTTATGTATCAGAAAAGCTCGTTTCCATTTCCGGTGAAATTCAGAATGCCACCTACGAAGGTTACAGCGGGGCCAGTCAGCAAGTGGCTTTTTCCGTCAATTATTCCAGACTTATCATCACCGATCCGGTTAACGAGATCAAAACCGTGGTGATGCAGAACTCACGCAGGGACAATGAGCTCAGCAAACTGAAGCCAACTTTTATCCGACAGAACCAGCTGGTGTATGAGGATAAAACCAATCTCTTCAAAGGGGGAAATGAATTCAGGAATTTCGATGCCAAGAATCTTCAAAACTATGGAATGGGCGTCCACTCCATAGAGTTCAGGGATCCAATGTTCTACCTTACCCTGGAGCACGACAAAAGCCGGCGCAACGACATTTACCGCTCAGGGAGCGACCTGAACGGAAACTATCTCGTCAAGAACGACAGGGCCTCCGACAGTGACCTGGAGTCTGACTACATGGAGGTTTATTTTTCGCTGATTCCCCCCGATCTGGTCACCGACGACCCCGTCTATCTGTTCGGAGCCCTCACCAACTGGCAATGTTTGCCAGAAAACAGGATGGTCTACCATCCTGAAACAAAATTGTATGAATTGAAAATCCTGCTGAAACAGGGATTTTACGATTACCAGTATGTGGTACGCGACAAGACCAATCAAAGTCTGGATGCTGCTTTAATGGAGGGCAGCCACGTGGAAACTGAAAATAATTACCACTTTTTTGTCTACTTCCGTGGATTTGCCTCGCGTTATGACCGATTAATCGGTTACAGAATGATCAATTCCGTACAGCGGTGATTTCCAATTTATGACTTATATAAGCAGTCTGGATTAAACCTTAACAGGATAGAAGAGTCAAATTGGCAGCTCTTTACGCAATTAAGTGCGAACAAAATTCATTCCGAAAACCGTCACCAGGCGTGGTGAAATACCAATTTTGCACAAAATCATTTGTTATCTTCACCACATATTTTTTGGCATTCATCCTTTTAGCAAAGAATTAACCATGCGGAGAAAGTACCTGCTAATCCTGACTCTTGCCTTGATCTTCAGCCATCTCGCTGTTGGTCAGTCGCTTGATTTTTACCTAAAGAAAGGACTGGAAAACAGTCCATTGCTCAAAGAGTTCAGCAACCAGCTTCGTTCGGGAGCACTCGACAGTCTGTTGGCCAATGCCACCTTCAAGCCCCAGATAAATCAGGTTTCCCAGGCCATGTATGCCCCTGCAGGAAAAAATATGGGGTACGATGAAGCCATTACCAACGGAGGAAATTTTTCGGCTCTCCTCAACATCATGCAGCCCCTATTCAGTAAGCGGTTGAAAGCGGGACAACACCAGGAGATCTTGCTCTCCAATCAAGCCATTGGAGTCAGTGAAAAAATTACGGAAACAGATTTGAAGCAGGGTATAACGGCCCAGTATTTGTCTGCCTTTGCCGATTACCAACAGTTTCTGTTTTGCCAAACCATCCTGAAATTGCTGAGGGAGGAGCAGCAAATTCTTGCGTCGCTGGTCGAGAGAGGGGTTTATTTGCAAACAGACAAAATGAATCTCGACCTCTCCATCACCTCCCAGGGAATTGCGGTGAAGCAGTCCTGGATTCAATACAAAAACAGTTCAGGGTTGTTGAATTTCATCTGCGGCTTGGCCGTTTCTTCGTCAACTGTACCGGAGATTCCTGTTCTGCCGGTACCAAAATATTTCGACATCAACAGTTCGCCTGTTATGATGAAATTCAAGATTGACAGTCTTAAAAATAGCCACAGTAAACTGATGATCGACCTTAATTATCGACCGAAGATCAGCGCCTTTGCCGACGCAGGATTTATGGCCGTCACCCCTGAAAATGTGCCCCACAATTTCGGCACCAGCTTTGGCGTGAATTTCTCACTACCTGTTTATGACGGAAAGCAACGCAAGATTCTTCAGGATAAAACGCTCCTTACTGAAAGTATCCGGCAGGACTACCAAAAATTTTATACCTCGCAATACCTGCAACACCAGGATCAGCTGAAGGAACAACTCAAGCTGACGGAAGAGCTGATTCTGGGAATCCGGAATCAACTTTCGGAGCAGGAAAAACTTCTTTCGCTCTACAAGGCCGAAATTGAAAAAGGACTGGCCCGATTCCTGGATTTCCTGACTGCCGTAAACAATTACAGACTTACCAAAAACACATTGACGGTCTCCGAGATGAACCGGCTTCAAATTATCAACCAAATGAATTACCTTAAATGAGAACAACACGGACCCTCACCTGCATCGTAATTTTATTTGCGCTCATCGGCTGCAACAGTGCCGGAAAACCCAAGGAGGAGGCAGGATCAAAAGTGACCACACCTGTTACGGTTTCTTCTGTCACCATTGGCAGCATCAGCAAAGTGATCAACCTGACCGCCACTTCTGTCTATCTGAAAAAAAATACGGTAAGATCGGCATCGGTGGGATACATCACCAAAACCTTCTCCTCCATTGGAGCGTTTGTGAAAGCCGGAAGTCCGTTGTTTACCGTTAAGACGAAAGAGGCAGAAGCCCTTGGAAATTTCGCAAAGAGCAACCCGGAATTTTCATTCAGTGGGGAGACCACCATCAAGGCACCCACTTCAGGTGTCATTACCGAGGTCAACAAGCAGGCCAATGACTATGTTGCTGATGGAGATCAGCTCTGTATCATCGCTGAACAGAAAAGCCTTGTCTTCCTGCTGAATGTCCCATTCGAGCAGAACAAATTCACCAAAGCAGGAACCACCTGCAACATCCTCCTGCCCGACTCATCCCGGATCCAGGGAACTGTCACCTCCAGGTTGTCGGCCATCGATCCAGTCTCCCAAACCCAGAGTTTTGTGGTCATTCCTCGCACCGGCCTATTGCTTCCCGAAAACTTGCTGGCATCGGTTGAATTGAGTGTCAATTCAAAGGATCACGCGCAGATTACGGATAAAAAGTGTGTATTGACAGATGAGACGATGGAAAATTTCTGGGTAATGAAACTGATCAACGACTCCACTGCCGTGAAGGTTTTGTTGAAAACTGGCATCGTCACCGACAGTCAGATTGAAATACTCATGCCGCTCTTCGACAAGAATGACAGGCTCATCAATTCAGGACATTACGGGCTGGCCGATACCGCACGGGTAAACATCATACATCCCTAACTTATGAAGAGTTTCTTCGTTTCGCACAAGAATCCGGTTGCGGTTGTACTCTTTATCATACTGGCCGCAGGCATCTTCTCGTACAACCAAATGCAGTCGTCTCTTTTCCCTGAGATTACCTTTCCGAAGATAAAAATCATTGCCGACAACGGTTTACAACCGGTCAGCAAGATGATGATTACGGTGACCAAACCTCTTGAAAATGCGATCAAGCGGGTTCCAGGATTGAAAAATATCCGCAGCATCACCAGTAGGGGCAGTTGTGAAATCTCGGCCTTCATGAACTGGAAAGAGGACATTGATCTTTGCAAGCAACAAGTTGAGTCCTCCATCAATGAAATCAAGGATGAGCTGCCCCCCGGGACCTCCATCACTGTGGAAAAGATGAATCCTTCGATTCTTCCTGTCATCGGTTATGTCATCGAAGGGAAAGGGAAAAGCAACATTGAGATCAATTATATCGCCAACTACATCGTCAAACCCTATCTGTCGCAGGTTCCTGGCGTGTCGGAAGTGCGGGTCATCGGGGGCAAGACAAAAGAGTATCAGGTTGAACTTCTCACCCAAAAGATGAGCATCCTTGGGGTAACACCATCGATGATCTCCACGGCGCTCGGCCAATCCAACTTCATCAGCAGCAACGGATACCTGAACGATTACAACCGGATGTACCTGACCGTCACGGATGCCAATGTCAAAAATCTGGATGAACTGAAAAAACTGGTCATCAGCAACAACGGCAAAAGAGTACTTTGCCTGCAAGACATTGCCAACATCAAGATTGCCGAGCAGACCGAATATGTAAGGGTGAATGCCAACGGCAAGAATGCAGTCCTGGTAGCCGTTCTGAAACAGCCGAATGCCAATTTGATAGACATTACGGCCGGGGTAACCAAAAAAATTGAAGAACTCAACAAAATTATTTTGCCAAAGGGAGTCGCACTCTCCTCCTATTATGTCCAGGCAGATTTTGTCAACGACAGCATCAAGAGTGTGAGTGACAGCCTGTGGATAGGTATTTTACTGGCCATCCTGGTCTCTGTCATCTTTCTCCGCTCCATCAAATCGAGTGCCGTCATCCTGATAACCATTCCGCTCACCATCTCCCTGACACTGACCGTGCTTAACATTCTGGGTTACAATTTCAACATCATGACCCTGGGAGCCGTGGCTGCCTCCATCGGACTCATCATCGACGATGCCATCGTGGTCGTTGAACAGATACACCGAACCCACGAGGAACACCCCGAAACACCTACCAAAGAATTGCTGTCCAGATCAGTGGGATATCTTTTGCCGGCGATGATAGGTTCCTCCATCAGTACGATCGTAATATTCTTCCCCTTCATCCTGCTTAGTGGTGTTGCCGGGGCCTATTTCAAGATCCTCGCAAATACGATGATGATCACTCTGATCTGCTCCTTCTTCGTTACCTGGATCGGTCTGCCCGTGATTTACCTCTTCCTTTCCGGAAACCGGAAACAGTTGAAGGCAGCTCCCCTAAACCATCAAAACAGGCACGGACGCTGGATCTCCTTCTTTGTTCACAGACCCGGACTAAGCTTCCTGATGGTGGCCGCTTTGATCGGTTCAGTCTATTTTATCTCCAGCCGTCTGGAAACAGGATTCCTGCCGGAGATGGACGAAGGCAGCATCGTCCTTGATTACACCTCCCCTCCGGGAACTTCCCTGCAGGAGACAGACCGGATGTTACGGGAGGTCGAAAAACTGTTCCCTTCCGTCCCCGAAATTGAGACCTATTCCAGACGTACCGGAACCCAGATGGGATTCTTCATCACTGAACCCAATTACGGCGACTATCTGATTCAACTTCGCAAGGACAGGACCAGGAGTACGGAAGAGGTGATTGATGAGATTCGCGGAAAGGTAGAAGCTACCCAACCCGCCCTCAAAATCGATTTTGGACAGGTAATCGGCGATATGTTGGGTGACCTGATGAGTTCGACCCAGCCCATTGAAATAAAAATCTACGGGGACAACATCGAAGTTTTGCACAACCTTGCCAGGCAGGTTGCCGCTGTAGCAGATGGGGTTAAGGGTACCGCTGATGTTTTTAATGGCATCACCATTGCCGGCCCCTCCGTCAGTATCGAACCCAACAGCAGAAAATTGGCACAATTCGGAATCTCGCCTGCCGATTTTCAGGCCCAGTTGCAGACCCAACTGGAAGGTACTGTCATCGGAAATATCTTTGAGAAGGAGCAAAAGACGGCCATCCGGATGATCTATCCCCAGGCAGTCAACACCACCTTCGACCGGATGAAAATCGGATCGATCTTCCTCCCCAGCGGGAAATTGCAGCCACTTGCACAACTGGCCCGGATCACGCCCGAAGCCGGAAGTTCTGAAATTGACAGGGAGAACCTGCAGAGTATGATTCCCGTGACTGCCCGACTGAACAACAGAGATCTTGGCAGCGTAATGACAGATCTTCAGGCACAGATCAAAGCTCAAATTAACCTGCCGCAGGGTTACCACATCAACTATGGAGGGGCCTATGAGGAACAACAGAAATCATTCGGAGAACTGCTCATCATCCTGCTCTCTGCCGCACTGCTCGTGTTTACCGTGATGATATTCATGTTCAAGGACATCCGGGTTGCCTTCCTCATCATTGCACTTTCCGTTCTCGGAATCTCAGGCAGCATGATTGCACTCTATCTGACCAATACTCCGCTCAATGTGGGCAGCTATACGGGGATCATCATGATTATCGGGATCATCGGGGAAAATGCCATATTCACCTTTTTGCAGTTCCATCAGACGCTCGAAACCAGCACACCGGATGAGGCCATCGTGTATGCCATCTCTACCAGACTCCGGCCTAAACTGATGACTGCAGTAGGTGCAATCATCGCCCTCTCACCCATCGCACTGGGAATAGGTACCGGCGCACAACTCCACCAGCCCCTGGCTATTGCAGTCATTGGCGGTTTTGTCATTGCCCTGCCCTTGCTGCTGATCGTCTATCCCACTTTTTTGAGATTGATCTTCAAAAAACACATTGCTTATGTAAACTAAATCATTGGAAATTAGTCTAAAAAAAATTAGCTCCTGGTCATTTCAAAATGCACACTGCCCTCGTTACGATGCTCTTTGCACCTTAAATTTTCTTATTTAATCTTTTAATATTTTACCGTATGAACAAATTAATTTCTTTGGTCGTATTTGGACTGTTGGCAAGCAGCAGTTTGATGCTCAAGGCACAATCTGGCTACAAAATCATCAATCAAATTCATCTAGAAGGCGATGGCGGCTGGGATTACCTCTCCGTCGATGAACCTGCTGGTCGCCTCTATGTCTCCCACGGCACCATGGCTTTGGTGGTAGACCTTAAAACAGGGAAACAGGTTGGCAAAATCCCTGACACAAACGGGATTCACGGGATCGCAGCAGTTGCATCGCTAAACAAAGGATTTACCAGCAATGGACGCGACAGTTCAGTTACTGTTTTTGATCTTAAGACATTGGCAGTAACCGGAAAGATAAAAGTTACCGGGAAAAATCCTGACGCCATTCTTTACGATCCTTTTTCACAAAAAATCTTCACCTTCAATGGCGGAAGTGCCAGTGCAACGGTGATCGACCCGAAAGAGAACAAAGTTGTGGCTACCATCAAACTGGATGGAAAACCCGAATTTCCCGCTTCTGACGGCAAGGGAAAAATCTATGTCAACATCGAAGACAAAAGTGAGATCAGCCAGATCAATGCCACGACTTTTGTGGTAGAAAAGAGCTGGTCCATCGCACCAGGAGAAGAACCCAGCGGACTTGCCCTTGACAATGAGAACCACCGTTTGTTCAGCGTTTGCGGCAACAAATTGATGGTCATCTCGGATGCAGTTGCTGGCAAGGTTGTAACAACGCAACCTATCGGTGACAGGTGTGACGGCGTAGCTTTCGATCCGGGATTGAAACGTGCTTACAGTTCCAACGGCGAAGGAACCATCACCGTCGTCCAGGAGGTGAACAAGGATACATTCAAGGTTTTGGAGACCATCCCTTCCGAAAAAGGGGCCCGCACCATTGCCGTAGACAAAACAACGCACCACCTCTATTTGCCAACTGCCGAATTCGGACCGGCTCAGGAAGGCAATCGCCGCCCTTCTACCCTACCGGGAAGCTTCAAAGTGCTGGAGGTAGCTCCTGTAAAATAATCCGGGATTGATCCCGCTACACGAAGAGAAATTACGAAGAGGTATCTGTTTATCAGCTACGCTTCGCAATTTCTCTTTGTTTCTGTTTCAACATCTCCCCCTACCTGAAAATTTCAAACAATGAATGAAGATCTGTCCTCAAAGTGTCAGTTGTTTGTCAGGATGTTGATTACCGCCTTCTTGCTGTTGATTATTGAAATCACAAATGCACATGCGGCATTTTCCGACTCGACGAAAACAGCCCATTTCAATATTTTTTCCGGTTATGCCCAATATGGAAAAGTGTTGGCAACCAACCCATTTTTGAAACAGTCCATTTTAGATGGAGACAGCCACATTGAATATGCTGCCTTCTCCCTTCAATACCTGAGGCAGACAACCGGAGAAAAGGAGTGGGAACGAATCTTCAACTATCCGACCTACGGACTCGGCATCTATACTGCAAATTTTTTCGACAACAAGGGATTTGGAACTCCCATTGCCTTATATGGTGTTTTGAAAGCCCCTTTCCGTCGATGGGGAAAGTGGAGCCTGAACTACGATTCCGGATTCGGACTTACCTTCAACTGGAAATCCTTCAATCCCTCCGCAAACAACTTTGACATTTCACTTGGTGCCAGGGAAACCGTATTTATTGATCTGGGCATCAACCTGAAATACAGACTAAATGACAGATATAACCTGAGCCTTGGTTACAGTTTTACGCACTTTTCAAACGGAGCACTGAAAGTTCCGAATTTTGGACTGAATACTTTCTCTCCAAAGATTTCCCTGGAGTACAATCTGCAAAAATTTGTCCCTCCATCCCAAGTTCGTCCCGCGGGTCCCTTCCTAAGAAATACCTCCCTCGATATCTCCTTTTTCGGTGGAATAAAAAACGTAGTCTACAACGGCAACAACCCCGATTCGGTAAACAATTACAAAGGAGTTTATTACCAGGTTTATGGAGTAAATGCGACCCTGAACAGACAGATCACCCGAAAATCCAGAATCGGATTCGGTTGTTCGTTCAGCTACGACGGTTCTTACAATTCTACTGCCTATATCGATCATGGGGAGCTCGAACCCGTCGAAGGATTTCACAAGGACAAACTCTCCCTGAGTATTTTCCCCTCCTATGAACTCGTCATTTACAGGCTTTCCGTCGTAGTTCAACCAGGATTCTACCTATTCCGGCAACAATCGGCCGACAAAAAACCTGTTGCCTACCAGCGGCTTGGGTTGCATTACCAGTTGGGTAGGAATTTGTTTACAGGAGTCTGCCTGAGGGCTTACGATTATCATGTATCTGATTTCATCGAATGGACCCTGGGTTATCACCTGGATTTAACCCGGCATCCATAACTGGAAGAAACCATTTCCGGTTCATCTACCCACAAAAAAAACCGCTCAAAACAAGCGGTTTTTTTAAAATATACGGTGTGGAGGGCTTATTTCAC
>CAINVV010000166.1 GCA_903854235.1 uncultured Bacteroidia bacterium
GAATTTGCCTCGCTGGATGCAGTTCCCTTTTCTCGCGTAAAAATAGGGTAGTTTGATAAATAATATGATTTCGTAACACGTACCATATCAGGGCTATGATACACCTCACCGGGTGACTCAGAGTCACCCGGTGAGGTGCACATAAGTCGAAGATGAAAACCGAAAAATTCTCTGTGCGCAAAAGGTTACTGAGTTTTGGCCATGCTTTCAATGGGCTAAAGGTGATGCTGAAGGAGGAACATAATGCCAGGATTCATTGTGTCGCGGCAGCTCTTGCCATTTTTCTCGGTTGGGGCTTGGACATTTCCCCGATGGAATGGGTGGTACTGGTGATGGTAATCGGTGCCGTTTTTGCAGCAGAACTTTTTAATTCTGCCCTGGAAAATCTGGCCGATCATTTGTCGCCTGAGCGCAGTGAGCAAATCAAGCGCGTCAAGGATTTGGCGGCTGCAGCTGTGCTGGTTTGTGCATTCTCCTCTGTCGTAATTGCCATTTTAATATTTTTGCCGAAAGTTTTGCAGTTGTTCAGATAGGACAAATGGGGTCTAAAACAGAATAAACCCTGATTCAATCATTAATTCATTGAATCAGGGTTTATTCTGTTTTTTTAATTCACGCGCATGCTAATCCAGAAACTACCAGGCGAAAATAGGGTAACTTTCCATCATCTTGTTCACTTCGGACCGGACAGCCAATATGGTCTGTTCATTGTCGGCATCCCTCAAAACACGGTCGATCATCTCAACGATCACTCCCATATGATCTTCCTTCAATCCCCTGGTTGAGATGGCAGGTGTTCCAACTCTCAATCCGGAAGTAAGGAAGGGGGAGCGGCTATCGAAGGGAACCATGTTCTTGTTGATAGTAATATCGGCCTGAACCAGAACATTTTCGGCTTTTTTCCCGGTAAGATCGGGGAATTTGGTCCGCAGGTCGATCAGCATCGAGTGGTTGTCGGTGCCTCCTGAGATTACCTTGTAACCTTTGTCCATAAAGGCTTGCGACATCACCCTTGCATTTTTCTGAACCTGTTGTTGATAGTTTTTGTATTCGGGTAGCAGTGCTTCTCCAAAGGATACTGCTTTTGCAGCAATGACGTGTTCCAGCGGACCTCCCTGGATGCCGGGGAAAATAGCTGAATCCAGAAGACTGCTCATCATTTTGATCTCGCCTTTTTTGGTTGCCAACCCCCAGGGGTTCTCAAAGTCCGTGCCAAGCAGGATAATTCCACCGCGGGGACCTCTCAATGTTTTATGGGTTGTTGAAGTAACAATGTGTGCGTGTTTCAATGGATTTTCAAGCAAGCCGGCTGCGATAAGTCCGGCAGGATGGGCCATGTCAACCATAAAAATGGCGCCAATCTTGTCGGCCAGTGTCCGGATACGGGCATAATCCCACTCTCTGGAATAGGCAGAAGCTCCTGCGATGATCAATTTTGGCTTTTCCTGCAAAGCCACAACCTCCATTTGTTCGTAGTCGACCAGGCCGCTCTCTTCCCTGACCCCATAGGAAACCGGATGGTAAAGAAGACCGGAGGAGTTAACGGGCGAACCGTGAGAAAGATGGCCTCCGTGAGAAAGATCCAATCCCATAAAGGTATCTCCAGGGTTCAAAACAGTCATCAAGACAGCCATGTTGGCTTGTGCACCGGAGTGAGGCTGCACATTGGCATATTCAGCTCCAAAGAGCTCTTTGAGCCTGTCGATGGCCAGCTGTTCAGCCTCATCCACAAACTGACAGCCGCCATAATAACGGTGTCCCGGATAGCCTTCGGCATATTTGTTGGTAAGACACGAGCCCATGGCGTCCATAACTTGTTGGGAAACAAAATTTTCGGAAGCGATTAGCTCAATGCCATGAAGTTGGCGTGCATGTTCTCTGGCAATGATTTCAAAAATCTGTGTATCTTTTTTCATGGAAAGGACAAAATTGATTTCAAATCCAAAAGTACAACTTTCGAAAGGAATGAAAAAATTGAAAGGTGAGAAAATTCGATTAGGAGCAATCAGGAATGTTAATAAAGTCGGAGTAAGAAAATTTATCCTACAATCAATTGGCACGCATTCAATCGATTAAAACACGATCTCATCTCTCATCTCTCATTTCTCATATCTCATAACTCATCACTTTCTCTTATTCTTCCGAGAAATTAACCAGCATCTCCCGGTAGGCATTGAAAATTCTGGATTTGGATATGTAACCTACATATTTACCATTGTGAACGACCGGCAGGTTCCAGGCGCCGCTGTCATTGAATTTTTTCATCACCATCTCCATTTTCTCGTCGTGGGAGATCATTTCAGGTGAGAGAACCATCAGTTCCGATACTTTTTTTATGCCATAAAGCTCTTTCTCAAACATGATCTCCCTGACGTCGTCTAGCAGCACCACCCCCTTGAAATTGTTTTGCTCATCCACTACCGGAAAGATGTTGCGTTTTGATTTTGCAATGATTTTGACGAGATCTCCAAGGGTGGTATCTGGCGTGACAGACAAGAGGTCTCTTTCAATGACATTGTGAAGTTTCAGCAGCGTCAATACAGCCTTGTCCTTGTTGTGGGTGATGAGGTCTCCTTTCAATGCCAGTCGTTTGTGGTATATGGAATGTGGCTCGATGGGCATTGCGGTTAGAAATGCAACGGCAGAGGTGATCATCAGGGGTACCAGCAATCCGAAACCACCCGTAATCTCAGCGATCAGGAAGATGGCGGTCATCGGCGCGTGCATCACAGCCGCCATCATCCCGGCCATGCCGGCAAGTGCAAAATTCTTTGCAGGAACCATCTCCCCGTTGTAATTGAGGATCAGTGAAATCAAAAATCCGGCCAGGCTGCCCAAAAAGAGGGTAGGGGCGAAAATTCCACCGCTACCACCAGCTCCGTTGGTGGTAGCCGTGGCGACAATTTTAACCAACATAATGGCCATCACGAGAAAAATAAGGACCAGTTTGTCATCGCGGAAACCGAAAAACAGGGAGTTGTTCACGATGTGATTCCCCAGGTCATTGACAATCTGGTTGATGGTAAAATAGCCCTCTCCCCAAAGTGAAGGGAAAAGAAAGATCATTCCGCCCAAGGCCAATCCGCCGACGGCTATCCGCAGCAGCGGACTCCTTATTTTTTTTAAACTACTTTCTATGAACAGGTTCCCTCTGGAGAAAAGGACTGAGAATAGACCGCAAAAGATACCAAGTAAAATATACCAGTGTATGTTCGTGACCTTGAAAGCATGATCAATCTGAAAATTGAGCTCGTAGCCCGACCCCATCAGAAAATAGGCAAGTGAGGCTGCCGTCGCAGCAGAGATCATCAGGGGCAGCAGGGAAGCCATCGTCAGGTCGAGCATGAGTACTTCGATGGCAAACAACATGCCAGCAAGTGGGGCCTTAAAAATGCCGGAAATGGCACCCGCCGCCCCGCATCCGATCAGGACCGTCATCGTCCGGTAATTCAGGTTGAAGCTTCGTGCAATGGTTGAGCCAATGGAGGATCCTGTCAGTACTACAGGAGCTTCGGCCCCAACTGATCCCCCAAAACCAATGGTAATGGTGCTGGAGATGATGGAGGTAAACATGTTGTGTGCCCGTAGGTATCCTTTTTTTCTGGAAATGGATTCCAAGACTTTGGTAACGCCGTGACTAATGTCATCCTTAACGACAAATTTCACAAAAAGGTAGGTAATCAGGATTCCGATCCCAGGGTATAGAAAATAGTGGTAATTCTCCTGCAAGGCATCAAAATCGTCAGTCAAGAATTTGCTGGAAAGGTGGATGATATTTTTGAGGAGGATTGCCGCGAAACCGCTCAACAGGCCCACCACGAAACTCAGGGCGATCAGTTTGTCACGCTCGGTGAGCCTGGAGAACCTGAAAGTTCTTACTTTATTGAAGATTCGCGGAAAAAAAGTCATATTCCAAATTGGGTAAGTGGATGAAGTTATCCATCCAAACATACACTTTTTTATCAAATTATGGACTGGCGTTATTCACCAAATCGGTATCCTATCCCAGATTCCGTGTTGAGGAGTTTCGGTTTCGTTGGGTTATCCTCAATCTTCTTCCGCAATTGTGCCATGAAAACGCGAAGATACTGGGTTTGTTCCATGTATCCCATTCCCCATATCTCCTTCAGAATGAACTGGTGGGTCAGTACTCTTCCCTCATTTTTGGCCAACAATGCAAGGAGGGAGAATTCAGTAGAGGTCAGCTTGATAATTTCATTGTTTTTCCTGACCAGATGACTGGGCAGGTCGATGACCAACGTCCCGAAGGTAAGAGTGGGACTTGAAGCATCAGTGCTTTGGCGGATGGCCACCCTGATCCTGGCCAGCAGTTCGCCAGTTCTGAATGGTTTGGTCAGGTAGTCGTTCGCTCCGTGATCGAGGGCTTTTATGATGTCCTCCTCCGAATTTCTCACGGATAGGATGATGATGGGTTTCAGGTACCACTCCCTGAGCTTTTTCAAGATTTCGAGTCCGTCGGCATCGGGAAGTCCGAGGTCCAGGATGATCAGCACGGGATGGGTTGTGGCGGCATGAATCAATCCGTCCTTTCCCGTGGAGGCTTCTGAGATTTTGTATCCATTGGCCGAAAGGGTGATTTCCAGCAATCTCCGGATCTGTACTTCATCATCGATGATCAAAATGGTCTCTGCACTGTTCATTGTTCAACGAATTTTTTCTGTTGATTCAAATCTGCAATTTTTACCGGTATTCTGATGCTAAACTTAGCACCGCCATTTTCCCTGTTTTCTGCAACGATCGTTCCGGATTGTGCGGCAACGAATCCTTTGACAATGGATAGTCCCAACCCGGTTCCTCCCGCCTTTGCATCTTTCCCACGGTAAAATTTATCGAAAACATATTTTAATTCGAAGGGGGTAAACCCAGGCCCACGGTCCATCACCTGCAATTCGAGGAATCCGTTGTCGTAGAATATTTTTAGCCGAATCCTGGTGCCAGCAGGCGCATTTTGGGTGGCATTCAGGATCAAATTGTGCAGTACCTGCTCAATTAATCCAAAGTCGACCATCACCAGCGGCATATCCGGAGGGATGACTGTGGCAAGTTTGAAGGGTTTTAATTCGGACTGCAAGGTTTCTGCCAAATCGTTCGCAATGTCGTGGACATCACACCAATCCGGACGCGGTTTTATGTGTCCGGATTCCAGCCGGGACATATTTAGCAAGTTTTCAATCAGACGGTTCAACCGGACAGATGCGATACTGATTTCGGCATAGAGTTCCTGTCTGGTCACCTCCGGATAGTTTTGTGAGATCAGGGTGTCAGAAGCCCCCAGAATCGTAGCAACCGGTATTCGTAGTTCGTGGGATATGGAGTTAAAAAGTGTTTTGTACAATTTTTCCGATTCACTCAGAATGTAATTGCTCTTTGCCGCATTGCGCAGAAATTCCCGTTCATACTTTCCTGAAATTTGCGATAAAAATGCCTCCCAGAATTGCTCCTCCCCCTGGGTGAAAACCCGTTGAAGCTCAGTGGCAATGATACCCATGTTGCCACTGTTCCCTGACAAGGGATAAAAAGTCCGGGAACCGGATGGGAGCGTATCCGTGTATTTTCCTGCCACGGCAGAATTTTTAAAAACCCAGTTGGCTACACTCAAATCATTGTCAGACAAGGCAATGCTCGAGCCCTCCTGAACCTTGTTGTCGAGGGTGTTCAGTTCGGTTTTCAGAATGATGGCAGATTCCAGATTGAAATATTTTCTGACATACTTGGTGGCAATTTCAGACACTTCTTCTATTCCCGAAGCGGTATTCAACTCTTTTGTCAATTGATAAAGTGCCTGGGTTCGTTCCTCACGTATTCGTATTTTCTGTTCCTGCCTTCGTACCCTGGAGGTCAGAATTCCGTTCAGCATGGCAATGATGAAAAACATGATCAACATCAGAAGATCCTCTGGCTTGTCGATGTGCAACGTGAATTGAGGAGGAATGAAGAGGTAGTCCCAGATCAGTGCACTTAGCGCCGCAGCGAGTAAAATGGGTCCTGAACCAAAGAAAATAGCGAGAATGGATACCAAAAACAGCAATCCGAAGGAGACAATCTGGTAACCAATATAATCTTTTGCGAGGTAACAGGTTACGGAGGTCAGAAACACCAGCAAAATAACGGTAAGGTATTCCCTCAGGTTGGAGGTAAAAGAGGGTAACATCACCTTGTCCTTGTACCTGCCTTTGGCTTGATTGTCAGAGCCGAGAATATAAACATCGATGTTCCCGCTGTATCGGATGAGCTTGTTGACAAAACTGCCAAGCCGTAACATGGCGATCAGGTTGCGTACCCTCGGTTTTCCAACGATGATGTGGGTTGCATTCTCCTTCTGGGCAAAATCGACAATCGCACTGACTACATCGTAATTGGTTACGATCCGTACTTTGATGCCCAACTGTTTTGCCAGGTTGATGTTTTTATTCAGTTGATCGTGTTCTTTGGCTGTCAGTTGGTGTGAAGATTCCACATAAATGGCTTGAATGTTGGCGCCCATTGAGTAGGAAAGATTCTTGGCCCAACGCAACAGCCGGGTCGATTGTATCCTGTAATCAATGGCAATCAACAAGTGTGATCCGGATTTCCATGGACCCCTGATGTGTTTGTGCTGCATGTAATCGTGCAGCTGTTTGTCTACCCGGTCGGCTACGATTCGCAGCGCCATTTCCCGGAGTGCCGTAATGTTGCCCTTGCGGAAAAAGTTGTCAATCGCCTCCTTGGATCGGTCAGCCGCGTAAACTTTGCCTTCCGACAATCTTTGAAGCAACTCGTCCGGACTTAAATCTACCAGTTCTACCTCATCCGCATTTTCGAAAATCTCATCTGGCAAGGTTTCCCTGACGGTGATGCCTGTAATTTGAGTCACTGTTTCGGCTCTACTCTCCAGATGCTGAACATTGACAGTTGTATAAACATTGATCCCGCTTTCGAGTAGCTCAAGCACATCCTGAAATCGTTTGATGTGCCTGCTTCCCGGGGCATTGGTATGTGCCAACTCATCCACGAGTACCACTTGTGGTTTGCGGGCGATGATGGCGTCAAGATCCATTTCCTCCACATTCGTAGATTTGTATTCCAGTTTTTTCCGTTGGATGATTTCAAACCCTTCCACCAGAACGGCTGTCTCTTTTCGATTATGGGTCTCAATATAGCCGATGAGGATGTCGCATCCTTTCTGTTTCTCCACTTTAGCTGCCTGAAGCATGGTGTAGGTTTTACCAACACCGGCACACATGCCGAAGAAGATCTTCAGTTTACCGCGTTTGCTTTTCTCCTCATCCTGAATGATGGAGGCCAATAGTTCATCGGGATCCGGACGTTGATCAGCTAAGTCCATTTTTAGATTCTTTGTTATCCAATTTAGCAATTAAATCGATGGCACGTTCTTCAATTCCCTGCATTTGTTCCAGCACTTTTTTAAGTTCCTGAATCTGGCTCAAACTGACTTCCCGTTCAAAATCTTCCCTGAAATCTGGAACTGAGACCTGCGCATTCTCGTTCAGGTTTTTAGCCATTTCATTAAAAACCAATGAAATGTCATAAAATTCGTCCTCGCCTTCAAAATACAAACGCTCGTTGTAGTTTTTTGCTCCAATCTCCCTGATTCCATTGTACAATTTTGTGAACCTTCCATTGAAGTAGGAAGCAAAGTTGAAGGTGAAACTCAATGTAATTATAAAACAAATTGTTCCTAAAATGGTTACATGGGTCAAACCTTTTTGTGCCGATTTTTTGGTGTCATCGGCCTTTAAAATGATGGCTTGCTCATTCATTTGTGATAAAAGGGTGGTTTGCTGGTACAAGGTCTTAAAACTGGTCTGCAGGGTATTCATCGCATCAGCTGTGACAGGTTTTTTATCGTATTGCGCTAGGATACCAAGGTATTCATTGAAGCCGGATTCAATGCCAGAGGCCAGTTTATCTTCTCCTGGTTCAGTGAGGTTGTTTTTTTCCAACTGAAGTGATTTTTTAAAGGAGTTGGAAGTGGTATTAATCAAAGCGATATCAAGTCCTCCCTGGTTGGTGTAACATCGGGTAATCTCCTCATTCATCATGGTCAATCCTTCTGCCATATCACGGGCGAAAATGACGGAAAAGTGATTGTCTTTCAGAATAGCATCTGTTTTTTGTGACAGCCTGTTGAGATGATAGGCCGAAAGGATGGAGATGGCGGCGATGACTACAAAGAAGAAAATCATCCCCAGGGTGAATCTCGTGCGAATGGAAACTTTCATGGTAATGGAATTTTTTAATTGATTGTATTTGTATGATTGGTTGTGGCAATTTTGTCAAGTTCAATATTTAGCACCAGCACATTGATCCTTTCTTCCCCTAAAAATAGTAATTGTGGAGCTTCTGTCATATTTTTTACACCTTGAATGATTTGTTGTCTGGTGTCAGAATTGAAATTCCTGGCCTTGACAATCCTGTCAACCTGTAGCAAAGCAGCCTTTTGGGATATGTGAGGGTCGAGTCCGCTTGCCGATTCAAAAAGCATTTCAGCGGGTATTGAAGTATCGTTATCCAATTGGTTAAAGATAATGAATTGACTTCTTATTGAGTCAACAGAATGCTTCAGTTTGGCATTTGTCAAACCAAAATTTGAACCTCCAGAAGGCATTGGGTTGTAAGCAATGGCAGATGGCCGGGAGGAAAAATAGATAATACTGTCAAATCGCTGGCCAATCAATTCGCTTCCAATAACTTGATTGTTCTTTAATATTAAACTTCCATTTGCCTGGGCTGGAAAAGTAAGTTGTACGATCCCTGTTACAAGCAGCGGATAGAGGATGCCGGTTAACACCGTAAAGAAGAAGAAGATTTTTATGGATAGGAAGAGTGTTTTCATTTTCCTGAGGCTTTACAAATTAATTAATAGGTCAATTAGTTTAATTCCCAAAAAAGGAGCCAGAATGCCGCCTAAACCAAAAATCAGTAAATTTCGGGTCAGTGCCGCATTTGCTGAGATCGGTTTGTAGCGGACCCCTTTTAAGGCAAGCGGAATGAGCATCACAATGATGATTGCATTGAATATTACTGCACTCAGGATTGCACTTTGCGGAGATCCAAGGTGCATGATATTCAGAACTGATAGCGGCCCAACTCCATTCTTGCCTGAATAGAGCGAAATAGCAATTGCCGGGATGATGGCAAAATATTTTGCCACATCGTTGGCAATGCTGAAAGTAGTCAGGGCACCCCGAGTCATCAGTAATTGTTTGCCAACTTCCACAACCTCTATCAGTTTGGTCGGATTGCTATCGAGGTCCACCATGTTTCCGGCTTCTCTGGCAGCCTGCGTTCCCGTATTCATCGCGATGCCAATATCGGCCTGTGCTAGTGCCGGTGCATCGTTGGTGCCATCGCCAATCATACCAACCAAATGACCATTTGCCTGCTCTTCGCGAATTCGGTGCAATTTATCCTCAGGGGTAGCCTCTGCCATGAAATCATCCACTCCTGCTTCGGCAGCGATGGCAGCAGCAGTAAGGGAATTATCGCCCGTAATCATCACGGTACGAATCCCCATTTTTCTTAGTTCTGCAAACCGTTGTTTGATTCCGCCTTTTACAATATCCTTCAGGTGTATGACCCCGAGAACTCTTTTATCCTCTGCCACGACCAAAGGCGTAGCACCTTGCCTGGCCAATTCAGAAACTACCTCCTGAATCTTTTGTGAGTAGAAACCATTGTTATTCTGAACGAAGCTTCGAATGGCCTCAGAGGAACCCTTTCTAATTACGTGAACAGTACCATCTTCAGAGGTATAATCAACCCCGCTCATTCTGGATTGTGCGGTGAATGGAATAAAAGTTGCATTGAGTTGATAAACTTCGCGTCCGCGGATGTTGAATTGTTCTTTTGCCAAAATAACAATGGAGCGTCCTTCGGGAGTTTCGTCCGACAAGGAGGAAAACTGGGCAGCATCGGCCAATTCTTCGACGGTAACTCCTTCGGCAGGAACAAAATTGGTGGCCATTCTGTTGCCCAGCGTGATCGTTCCCGTTTTATCCAGCAACAGTACATCCACATCGCCGGCTGCCTCGATGGCTCTTCCACTCGTAGCAATCACGTTTCGCTGTAAAAGCCTGTCCATGCCACTGATCCCAATGGCACTAAGCAGACCCCCTATCGTTGTAGGAATCAGGCAAACAAGCAAAGCAATCAAAACTGGCAAGGTGAGATTCTGAGTGCCTGGCAAACCTGAAGCGGCCAAACTGTAGCTGAAGAATGCCGGCAAGGTAGCTACTGCCAATAGAAAGACGATGGTCAAACCCGAGATTAAAATGGACAAGGCTATTTCATTCGGAGTCTTCTGTCGTTTCGCACCTTCAACCAATGAAATCATCCGGTCAATAAAAGTGTTGCCTGGTTCGGAGGTAATGCGAATCAGCACCCGGTCGCTGATCACCTTTGTCCCGCCTGTTACTGCCGACCTGTCGCCACCGCTTTCGCGGATGACGGGGGCAGATTCACCGGTAATGGCGGATTCATCAACGCTGGCAATTCCTTCAATGACTTCACCATCCGAAGGGATGACATCTCCTGCTTCACAAACCACAATATCCCCCTTTTTAAGTTCAGTGGCGTTGATGGCAATTTCTTGCCTGCCCTCCATTTTTCGGGCGATGGTTTGGGTCCTGTTTTTACGCAGACTCTCCGCCTGTGCTTTTCCCCGGCCTTCTGCAATTGCCTCCGAGAAATTGGCAAACAACACGGTAAACCAAAGCCAGATGGCGATGTTGAGGTTAAAGGAAGAATAATTTCCCTGGAAGATCCCAGTTATGACCACGATGGTTGTCAGCAGTGAGCCGACGGCGACAATGAAAATTACAGGATTTTTGATCAGCAAGGCCGGATTCAATTTGGTGAAGCTGTCTTTAATGGCTTGTAGGGCCAATTTTTTATTAAACAGACTTATATTTTGTTTTGCACTCATCTTGTATTTGAATTAAAAGGTGATACCCTTGTTCATCAGCAAATGTTCTGAAATAGGTCCCAGCGATAATGCTGGGAAATGAGTTAATCCACCAACAATCAGGATGACTGCAATCAGTAACCCCAAAAACAGCCAGTTATCGGTATGAAAAGTGCCTGCAGAAGTAGGAGTGATGTTCTTTTTTGCCATGCTCCCGGCGATCGCCAATACCGGAACAATGATTCCGAACCGGCCTATCAGCATCCCTGCTCCCAAGGTCAAATTGTAAAAAACGGTATTGGCATTTAATCCGGCGAACGCGCTGCCGTTATTGCCGGCAGCGGATGAATAGGCATAGAGTATCTCCGAAAGACCATGAGGGCCTGCATTGTTAAGACCAGTCAATCCTGGAGCAGTCACCGACGCCAGCGCTGCAAAAAGTAGTATAACCAGGTTCGGGGCCAGAACCGCGATGATGGCCATTTGAACTTCGAACTTCTGAATTTTCTTTCCGAGGTATTCGGGGGTGCGCCCAACCATCAATCCTGCTATAAATACGGTAAGAATGACAAAGATGACCATCCCGTATAATCCGGCGCCTACCCCACCAAAAATAACCTCTCCAAGCATCAGGTTGATCATGGCAACCATTCCTGCAAGTGGAGACAAACTATCGTGCATGGCATTTACTGATCCGTTGGATGCTGCAGTGGTGGTGGTCGACCAGAGAATGCTGTTGGTGATGCCAAACCTTGTTTCCTTTCCTTCCATCAGCGGTAATTTCCCAAAAATCGCATTGGAGGAATATTCTGCATACAGGGAGATCGACAGTCCTATAAGCAGTAAAATCAGCATTGCAGTAAAAATAGTCCACCCTTGCCGGGTCGATCCGACCATTTTCCCGTAAGTATAGGTTAATGCAGCCGGGATAAGCAAAATCATAAGCATCTCCAGAAAATTACTTAATGGAGTCGGATTTTCAAATGGATGCGCACTGTTGGCATTGAAATAGCCACCCCCATTGGTTCCAATCTGTTTGATCGCAATCTGGGAAGCCGCCGGACCCTGGGGTAT
Organism: uncultured Bacteroidia bacterium; assembly: GCA_903854235.1. Classification (GTDB taxonomy): domain Bacteria; phylum Bacteroidota; class Bacteroidia; order Bacteroidales; family Prolixibacteraceae; genus CAINVV01. The sequence goes on from CAINVV010000166.1 coordinate 12,002, forward strand.
GACCTGAGTTGCCCCCTGAACCGTCTGAACCGTTTCGTAAGTTTTAAAATTTTGCACCACGCCCTGACCTACCAGGACCACCGAAAAAAGGATGGATAGTGGCAAAAGAACATAGAGGGTCGAACGGGTAAGATCCGTCCAAAAACTGCCAAGTTGGTCAGTTGATTTGCGGGAAAGGCCTCTCACAAGCGCCAATAAAACAGCAATCCCAGTGGCGGCACTGACAAAATTTTGAACAGTAAGTCCAATCATTTGGACAAAATAGCTGAGCGTAGTTTCGCCGGCATATCCCTGCCAATTGGTGTTGGTCATGAAACTTACCGAGGTGTTGAAAGCCGAATGCCAGGATACGTTTGGCAAGTTTGCGGGATTTAGCGGCATTTGAGCCTGAAAGATTTGAATAAGAAAGAGAAAAATAAATCCTGTCAAGTTGAATAATAGTAAATGGATTGTGTAAGATTTCCAGTTTGATTCCTCCTCCGGATTTATTCCGGAAAAGGAATAGGTCCATCTTTCGAGTCTGCCGAAAACAGGAAGCAAAAAATGCTTCTCTCCTGTGAATACCTTGAACATGAAATTACCCAGGATGGGCGTAAGCCCAATTAGAAGGGTAAAATACAATATGATCTGAATAAAATCTTGTGTTGTCATCTTGTTGAATGGTTAAAATTTCTCTGGCTTAATCAGTGCATATACCAGGTATCCCAGAATGAGAAGGGCGATTAATGCTCCGAGGACATATCCTGCCGGGGAACCAGTCGAATTTGCTGCCATTAATAAGATCGTTTTCATATCAGTGCATTTAATGTAGGTGAATGATCTGAGACAAAGGTGTGCACGTATTCATAATGATTTTAAAAGGAAATGCCACATGGATGTAAAGAATTTATAAGTATATCAGGATTCTTGATTACCGGGCCCTTTTGCTAAAACAGAATCAGCAGACATTCCCGGGAAAATCCTGAAAGTCTGCTGATAAAAAAAACGAAAAGATTACTATTCGATCTTTATCGGGAATATCACAATAGGTATGCCAAATTTGAAGAACCTCTTTTGAATGGAAAATATGGTGTGGTTGTGCAGCAGTTGTGACATAAAAAAGGTTTTTGAAAAGACCAACTGACCGCCAAAAAAAGTTGAATTGGGAAGTATTCTTGTCAATTTTTTTACGATCTGGTAGACTTCACTCACCGGGTCAGTACCAATGGTCCACATGCTTTTGCCGTAGAATCCAAACTGGTTGGCAATTTTTTCATACTTTCTGCCATCATCCTTCACGGTATGCTTGAAATGATCCAATTCGGCAGAGCCTCTGTAAATCTTGGAGTTGATGACCCCAATACGGATGAAGATATAATTCTGGTAGATGCCCTTGAAATTTTCATTGATTCTGAGAAAAGAGTAGAGTCCTGTTCCACCAAAACCGGAAACCAGGATAATCGCCGTTTTAGATTCGGGATTGAATTTGACGGATTCAGGGATCTTGTGTGAATCGTAATCTTCTACATGGGAAAGCGCATCGTGTAATTCTGAAAGAGCCTTCATTCGCACCTTCTGCAGGCGTACCGCCGTCTTAAAATAATGCTTTTTGATGTTTACAGCCACCAGAATAAAGAATCCGGTAATGACCAGGGTGATCCAGCCACCTTCACCGAATTTGATGATGGTCACTGAAATCAGGATGAAAGTGGTTAGGATAAAACCTATTCCATTGACCGTTAATTTCCGTTTCCAACTTGCAAGCTTTCCTCGTTCTATCCACCAGTGCCTTACCATCCCAAGTTGGGAGATGGAGAAGGTAATAAACACGTTGATACTGTAAAGAACAACCAGCAATTGAACTGAGCCTTTTGACATTACCATCAGGATAATGGCGGAAATTCCCATCAGCAATACTCCGTTCATCGTTACGAGCCGGTCACTCAGTGAGGCGAATTTCTTGGGAAACCACTTGTCGATGGCCATGTTGGCCATGATGCGTGGCCCGTCTATAAAACCGGTTTGCGCTGCTACAAACAGCAGGGTGGCTTCCGAGATCAGTGTCGTCAGGATAAAACTCCGGGACCAAAACGGACTCCAGCTGGCGGTTACACTGTCGAACAGAACCGCATTAAGGGTCTTGGTATCGCTGATCTGCACGTTGTACAAGGCATAGGCGACCATCAGTCCCATCACAATGAAGGAGAGGGAGATAGCCATCAGCAACATGGTTCTCTTGGCGGTTTTCACCTTTGGTTCGCGCAGAATGGGCATGCCGTTGCTCACCGCTTCGATCCCGGTGAAGGTACCGGCCCCCATGCTGTAGGCTTTTAAGATGATGAAGAGGGTGCCCCAAACACCTAGCTGATGGATGGAGGCATGCACCTGGTTGGAGGTTTCAATGGAGACTGCCGAAAAATCATTTGCCTTGATGGCGATGGCATATATAATCACAAAGACGTGGGAGGCGATGAACACCACGAAGATCGGCGTCAGGGAGACGACAGATTCCTTGACACCCCTGAGATTTAGTAAGATAAGCAGGCAAACCCCCACGACAGCGATGCCAAGTTTGTAAGTCTGCATCGAGCCGGGAAAGAAACTGAATAAGGCATCCGTTCCACTGGAAACCGAGATGGTGATGGTCAGCACGTAATCGATGATCAGGGCACATCCGGAGATCATACCTACTGTAGGAGAGAGAAGTTTACTTCCTACCAGATAACCGCCCCCTCCCTGCGGAAAAAGTTTGATGATCTGGCTGTAACTCGTGCTGATGATGAAAATGGTAAATACGGTGCCCAAACCGACAAATATGGCCAGCATTGGATGCCCCTGCAAATTTCGGAAGGCCTCTTCCGGACCGTAGCACGAGGAGGAGATCCCATCGGCACCTAAACCGATCCAGGCAAAAAATGCGACGAGTGAGAGTTTGTGAAAAATGGATTTATCCTGGATGGTTTTGGCCTTGCCAATGAAGATGTTTTTTAGCTTACCTGCTATTGGAAATCCGTCTGTTGCATCAGTCATAGATCGATCCTGTTAGGAAAATATTAAGATAGGAAAGGGGCATTTGGGCAGAGAATATTGTTTTTACATTCCGATAACTGCTTAGTCAACCTGAAAAACGAGAACCATTTGTGACTGAATGCCGGCTTCCTTCGCAATTGGAACAAACCATTTCAAACTGTCGCTTCGGGTCCGGTGGCAAATAAAGACATCATTTCGTAAGGGGATTGTTAATATTTAACAGTAAAGTGTAAAGATTTTATAAAGAAATATTACAGGATTATGCCTAACGGGAAAGCTCATCCGTTCATTTTTGCCAGCGCAAAGCGCTCAAAAAGCATCGTACGCTAAAACAAACAAATATTTTACCCCAATCTGGAGAATCATTCAGTAATTGTGTACATTTGTATATCTGCCAAATCAGGTTAACCACTTAACAATCAAATTAAATACTTAAATCATGGAACCTATTGCCATTGTTGGAATTGCCATCGTTGTTCTTTTCTTTTTTGCAGGAATCCGGATTGTCCGTCCAACCCATCGCGCCCTGGTGGAGCGGCTTGGAAAGTACCATCACTTTGCCTCCTTCGGCTTTAACTGGATCATTCCCGGAATTGACAGGATGTTTATCATCAACATTACCGAGAAGATGATCAATGCAGAACCCCAGGAGATCATTACGAATGACAACCTGAATGCCCGGGTTGATGCCCAGGTCTATTTCAAGATCAAATCGGATGAGCAAAGCGTGAAAAATTCGCAGTACAACGTCAACAGCATCGAATACCAGATCGTCAACCTGGCCAGGA
>CAINVV010000167.1 GCA_903854235.1 uncultured Bacteroidia bacterium
CGGTGCCCAGTTCAACAATGCCTTCGGTATCGGAACCAACCTTCCCGGCAACGGCTCTCCTATTTCACTGGATGCCATTGACCAAATCTCCGTTAACATCACTCCTTTCGACGTTCGTCAGAGCGGATTCATCGGGGCTTCTGTAAACGCCGTTACCCGTTCAGGTAGCAACGAATTCACGGGATCTGTTTACAACTACATGCAAAGCGAGAAGTACAAAGGCAACAAAGTTGGCGATGCTACTTTCGTTAAGAATCCTTCCGACTACAAGATGTATGGTTTCCGTTTGGGCGGCCCGATCATTAAAAACAAACTCTTCTTTTTCGTCAACTACGAATCTGAAAAAAATACTGTTCCCGGACCTCCCCGTGTTGCTGCAACTCCAACTGCACCTGCCGACTACAACAACAACATCGCCCGTCCTACCGTCGCCGACATGGACATGATGAGCAAGTACCTCCACGATACTTACGGTTACGACACAGGCCCTTACCAGGGATATTCCAACCAGAGTCCTGCTACCAAATTTTTGGCCCGTGTAGACTGGAACATCAATAAAAACAACAAATTCAACGTACGCTACAGCAAAACGACGGCTAAATCTCCCAGCTATCCAAGTACCTCCTTCTCGCCTTTCTCTTCCATTTATACTGGAAACCGTCAGGCGATGGATGCCATGTGGTATCAAAATTCCGGCTACTATCAGGAGACCAACTTCAGCTCCTTGTCAGCTGAGTTGAATTCAACCTTCGGCCACGGCAAATTTCTGAACACCCTGCGTTATACCAACTCCTTTCAGGATGAGCCACGCAGCTCGGATGGCAAACTGTTTCCTTTCGTCGACATTCTTAACGGTGGCAAGGCATACGCTTCTTTCGGAACAGAACTTTTCACCTATGGCAACCTTCGTCAGGTAAAAACATCCACCATCACGGATGACATCTCCTGGTCAATGGGCAAAAGCAATTTTACCGCCGGTGTTCAATACGAAGCCAACCAGACCAAGAATGGTTTTATGCGTTTTGGATCCAGCTACTATGTATTCAACTCCTGGGCTGATTTCGTAGGCGGAGCAAAACCTGCGGATTTCGGTATTACCTTCTCCAATACACCTGGCTATGCTCAGGCATTCCCAAGTTTCAAGTTCGGTCAATATTCTGCTTACCTGCAGGATGAAATCACGGTAAATTCAAAATTGAAGTTTATTCTTGGTTTACGCGGTGACCTTCCAACCTACAGCCAGCCTGCACTTGCGCATCCTTTGATTGAAGGTCTTACCTTCGGCTCAAACAAATTCAGTACGGCTACCTTGCCAAAATCACAGATTTTGTTCTCTCCCCGTGTTGGTTTCAACTACAACATCAAGGAAGACCGTTCGCTGGTACTCCGTGGAGGATCAGGAATCTTCACCGGACGCGTTCCATTTGTATGGATCGTCGGACAGGTCGGAGACGCCGGTATGGTTCAAACCACTATGACCTACACAGGTCAGGCAAACACCCCCGGCCCATTCAACCCTTCACCATCGGCTTATTATCCAGCCACACAACCTGTTGCAGGAACCATTCTCCCAACTAGTTTTACCATCATTTCCAACGATTTCAAGATGCCACAATCCTGGAAGAGCAGCTTGGCACTGGATGCCAAACTCCCATGGGGTTTGAAAGGTACGCTCGAAGGTATTTACAACAAGGACCTGCACACCGCCTTCTTCGTCAACGAAGGTCTGAAAGGTGGCGTACCAATGAACATTGCCGGATATCCTGACAACCGCATCATCTATCCTGTCACTACTGCAACCACCAACGGTCTGAAATACTACAACACGGTAAGTACAAACGGTTTAGTTCCAAATCCTACAACTGGTAATGCCAACGGTGTCTCCCCAATAGTTCTCGAAAACAGGGATGGGGGATATTACTACTCCTTCACAGGAAAACTGGAAAAATCTTTCGAACACGGCTTTTCTGGTATGGTAGCCTATACCCGCAGCAAGGCGATGAATCTTGTTGACGGAGC
>CAINVV010000168.1 GCA_903854235.1 uncultured Bacteroidia bacterium
CAACAGGGCCGCCGAAGCCTTCAAGGCCATGCCGAAAGCCAAACGTTTCAAGTATTACCGGTTAATGTTCGATACGATGCACAAGGAGATCGATGCCGTGATGGTCTGTACCCACGACCATTCCCACTTCCCAGCCGCGATGGCCGCCATGCAGCTGGGCAAGCATGTGATCGTGGAGAAGCCGCTGGCACACAACATCTGGCAACTGCGTACCCTGCGCAAAGCAGCCAAACATTACAACGTCATCACCCAGATGGCCAACCAGGGTCACGCCACCAACGGTATCCGACTCATTAAAGAGTGGTACGAAGCCGGACTCCTGGGAAATGTCACTGAGGTAATTGCCTGGTTCGACGGTCCCGACTTCGGTCCTGACAAATATTTCAGAAAACCGGATAGTTTCCCACCAAAGGAGATGCCCATCCCGGCCAGTCTGGACTGGGACCTCTGGCTCGGTCCTGCCGCCTACCGCCCCTATAACGAAGTCTATGCCCCGAAGACCTGGCGTAGCTGGTTCGATTTTGGCAACGGCGAGATGGGCGACTGGTGCTGCCATACCCTCGATGCCCCTTTCTGGTCGCTCGATCTGGGTATGCCGACGGTAACCGAAACGGAATTCAAGACCCCTGTCCCCGATACCGGTTTCATCTCCGACAAGGCGGTGATCCGCTGGGATTTTCCTGCACGTGGAAACAAGGTTCCGGTGACCATGCGCTGGCACGAAGGCGGACTCAAACCCGAGATCCGTCCGGAGTGGAAGGTGGAGAAACTGCCGGGAAGCGGGATGATCATGGTGGGCGACAAACATTCGCTGATCACGGGCGGAAGGCCCAACGAGCCCAGGCTGCTGATGCCGATGCCCGAATGGGAAGCTTTTAAGTCACAGTTACCCGCCAAAACCATTCCACGAACCTTCGAAGAGAATCCGCAGCGCGAGTGGGCCGAAGCCATCAAGCACGGAAATGTTCCCGGCTCCAACTTCGAATATGCCACCCAACTGGTAGAGATGGCCCTCACCGGTGTACTTGCCCAGCGGTTCAACACCCGCATCGAATACGATGCCCAAAACATGAAGGTGACCAATCATCCCGAGCTGGATGCCTTTATCCGGGAGCCGGCCAGAAAGGGATTTTCGTACGGGGAGAATCTGTAGAAATACTAGAACTTCCAATAATTTAATCCGGGTAATTGTCTGAGGCAATTTCCCGGATTTTTTTACGGAGAAAAATCCGGCGGTAATACGTAATCTCATCCTATTATTTCGCCGCCATGCGGCTTGTTTATTCTATTCCGACTTCATTTCTACCATAATGACGGTGCGATGCACCTGAAATTTCCTGCCTGTCTTGCCTGAGAGACAAAAATCCTAACCATTACAATATAACTCATATCTAATTTCGCCGCCATGCGGCTTGTTTATTCTATTCCGACTTCATTTCTACCATAATGACGGTGCGATGCACCTGAAATTCTTGCAATTACAACTATTATAATGCTGAGCCGTGAAACGGCGAAATTATGGCAGCAAATATTGGAAGAATCGCATCCATAGCCGTTTAACGGCGAAAATAAGGGATGCTTCAGCGAAAATAGAGGGGAGGGATTCGGAGTTGGCTGGAATCAAGCGGATCTGGTAGCATTAAAATCCTGCATGTTAAATATTTCATTAGGATTTCAGGCAATGTTCGCTTTGTCGCGCTGGATGAAGGAGAATGACAGAATATGAATTTATTCGCATTGCCAAAAAATCGGATTTCTAAGAACTCAGAAAAAGTTTTCTTCCTATCTTTCTTTGCGAACTTTGCGCGCCATTTTTTTTCGAAAATTTCAAAAAGAAAAAGTGTAACATCCCCTCCTGAGAATTACATTAATGCTATTTTTGAGGGTACTTATGAAAAGAATGTAAACGGAAGGTTGCAGAACAGCCCGACTCCCAACAGCCAGCCCTCCGTGGGTCGCTGAACCTTTGATGAAAAATGAAAAATAATTAAACATTCAACCGATAACCAAATGAAGATCTCATTCTTGTTGCTCTCCCTGTGTCTGATCGGTTTTCAAAATTCAATCGCGCAAAACCAAAAAATCAAGCAGGAAAAACTGACCAATTTCCAACTTCAATCGTCTGAGTTGATCCAGTCGCCCGGGGAAACCATCTCTACTTCGGCCTACCATTCCAATGTGTACTGGCTTCCTGTCAAAGTGCCTTGCACGGTACTGACGGGTTTGGTGGCCAACCACGTTTATCCCGATCCCTATTCCGGAATGAACAACATGCTGATTCCCGATGCCTCGGATGAGTTCAACAAAACCTACCACCTGGAGCAATACAGCCACCTGCCAAACGTGGGCAATCCCTGGAAAAAGCCCTACTGGTACCGCACCGCCTTCCAGGTACCTACCTCCGACAAGGGTCGTCATTTCCAACTGATCTTCAAGGGGATCAACTACAGGGCAGCGGTATGGCTGAATGGTCAGCAAATAGCCGACTCCACACAAATGGCCGGTATGTTCGCCGAATACAGCTTTGACGTAAGCAAGAAGATTGTGGCTGGTGGTGAAAATGTGCTTGCCGTAAAAATTTATCCGCTCGATTTTCCCGGGTTACCGGCGCAGGAGCAACTCCAGGCATTGGGCGATTTCTTTGAAAACGGCGGACCCACCGGGGATATTGGCAAAAATGTAACGGAGGTCTGTTCCGTGGGCTGGGACTGGGTTCCACCCACGCGCGACCGGAACATGGGTATCTGGCTGCCGGTTTTCCTGCGGACTTCCGGAGACGTTACCATCGTCCAACCACAGGTGATTACCGACCTGCCCAGTCTGCCGGATACTTTAGTGGCTAAACTTTCGCTCAACCTGAGTCTCTCCAATCACGGCGCGAACAGCAGCAAAGGAAAACTCTCTGTTTCAATCACTCCAGAAAATTTCACAGGCGCTCCGGTGCAACTATCCAAAGAGTTGACCATCCCGGCAGGAGGCCAAACCAGTGTTGCCCTGAATGCAGACAATACGGTGGCCTTACTCTTCAAACAGCCTCATTTGTGGTGGCCCAACGGGAATGGTCAGCCCAACCTTTACCGGATACGGTTAAAATATGAATCCAATGGAATCTGTACGGATGATACCAGCTTCGTTTTTGGGATCCGGACCGTGGCGACCAAGTCGGTCGAAGTGCCCGACAAATTCCTTCGCCGCGATTTTTATGTCAACGGCCGTCGCATCCAGTTGACGGGCGGTGCCTGGGTGCCGGATATGATGCTGAACCGGGATTCAGCCCGGTATGATGCAGAATTGCATCTCTGCCGCAACTCCAACATCAACCTGGTGCGGATCTGGGGGGGTGGCGTGACTCCACCCGATGCCTTCTTTGATGCTGCAGATCGTTACGGTATGTTGGTATGGTCGGATTTCTGGGTCACGGGAGATACCCATGGAGAGTTCAAGGGATCGACCGAATGGCCGCTTGAGCCGCAAATATTTGTCAAGAATGTAGTCAGCACCATCTACCGCATTCGCAACCACGCCAGTTTGTTGCTTTGGACCGGCGGAAATGAAGGACACATCCGAAAGGATGTTTATGCGCTGATGCGCGAAAATGTGATTAAACTGGATGGAACCAGGCCTTTCATTCCCTGCTCCTCCGGCTTTGCCAAATTGCCTGACGGATTTGGCGCTTCGTGGCCCGATAACAAATCGTCCGGCGTTTACAGCAGCGGCCCCTACACCTGGCAGGACTCCAAGGAATACTATCGTCTTGCCGACAATGCCAAGGACTGGGTTTTCAAGGATGAAACGGGATTGCCCTCCCAACCACCTTACAACACCCTTACCAAGATCATTCCCAACCTGGTATGGGATACCAAATTGCCTTTCCCAATGAATCATTCGTGGGGTTACCACGATGCTGCGACTGGAAACGGAAAATATGATGCCTATTATTATGAAATGGTGAAAAGATATGGGCAACCGGTTACGATGGAGGAGTTTTCAGATAAGATGCAATTGATGAATGCCACCGGATACCAGGGAACTTTCGAAGCCGCCGGCCACCGGTTGAACGACATCGGAGGCATCATGCTTTGGAAGCTGAATGCCGCCTTCCCCAGCGTGGTCTGGCAGGTTTACGACTGGTACCTCGAACCAAACGCGGGCTATTATTTCATGCAGAACAGCTGTGAAAAGATACACATTCAGTTAAATTCACTTTCAAATGTGGTTACGGTCATCAACAGAACCTACCAAAAGGCTCCGAATCTGACGGTCACGGCCGATGTGTATGGTCTGGACTCGAAACTACTTTCTCACCAATCTGCGGCTGTTAGTCTGGGTATCTCGGATGTAAAGGAGAGTTTATCTTTGGCTGAACTCCTCAAGAGTGCAAAGGGTATCAGCTTTGTCGTTTTGAATCTGAAGGATGCCGGCGGGAAAGTCATCTCACACAATGCCTACTGGCTGGAGGCCAAAAACGATTTCACCACGCTGCAAAAGATGCCACAGTCGGAACTGAAAACGACTGTACTGAAAAAAGAGCAGTTGGGAGCAGAAACATCGTGGAGTATTCAATTCACAAACAAAAGCAACAAACTGGTATTTTTTGTCAATCCAAGGTTGATGATCGATAACGAGGAGATGCTGCCTGCCTACTGGAGCAGCAACTATTTCACTTTGGCACCGGGAGAATCAATCACCTGTAGTGTCAGCGCAAATACGGTAGCATTGAAAGGTAAAAGGACAGACCTGCTGGTAAAAGGCTGGAATGTGGGAGAAAGCAGGATCTCTTTAAAATAGGTCTTTATGGAATAGCTATTCTTTGATGTCCCGACCGGGGAATTGAAGAATAGCTATTTCCTTATGTGTTTCCACCTCTTGTGC
>CAINVV010000169.1 GCA_903854235.1 uncultured Bacteroidia bacterium
CTCTGCATCTCCGTGATGCGCATCTTCTGACCAAAAATATTCTTACGACCATTGGCCGCCCATTCGTCGACCACCTCGGCCATGGTGGAGGAAGGGGTGATCGGGTAAATACAGGCTACTTCGCTAAACATGTAGCTGATGTAAGAGGCCGCATAATTACCGTCACAGGTGATAAACTTCTTCTCTTTTGTCATTTTGTTTGCATTAATAAATTAATTGTCTTTTATCTATATTTTAAATCTTTTCAATCAAGTGACTAAAGTGAACTAAAGTGAGCTAAATTGACTAAAGTTCTCTTGCTGCAATTTCTTTTCTCGTTTTCCCGTCTCCGATCTCCGTCCTAATACAGAAATCCAAACAACCAGAGCGGAATTACATTGCCTTCACCTATTTCGATCATATCGGCTGCTGCAAATGTATTTTCACCCTCTGCCTGTGTGTATTTTCCCCCCACCACAAATTCAAATTGGTTATTGACCCGGAAATCGGATCCCTTGGCAGATTTGACACTGTGCTGGTAACCAACCTGGTTGTAGAAAAAGGTAGTGCGCAGATTCCTGTTGTTGATGTTATCTGGAGCTATGATGTGGAGCAAATTGGTATTATGCAGATAAACTACTTCCGGCTTCTGTAGCTGACCGTTGTTCCCATTTTCGAAGAGGAGATTGATCAACTTCGCGTTTTTCAGGTAACGCAGGTAATTCAGTACCGTAGTTCTGGAGGTCTCAATATCCGTACTAATCTTGCTAACATTGGGAGAAAAGGGCATCTGGGCCCCAATCAATTGCAACAGTTTCCTCAACCTGGGCAGATACTTCAATTCGATCTGGTTGAGATAGGTCACATCGATTTCCAGAGCAAGGTTGACATGCCTCAGCAGACTCTCACTGTAGAATTCTGGATTCTTGATGAAATAAGGGTAGAATCCACTCTTCAGGTATTCAGGGAAATAGGCTAGCGGACGAACATCCCTGATGATATCCGGAACAATTTCCTTGTGACTTGCCAGGATGTCCGTCAGCGACAGTTTTCCAAAACTGCTGCCTGTTTTGTAATTGAGGAATTCCCTGAAGGAAAGACCTTCAAGGTGGTATATTTTCGCAATCTCCTTCATGTCATCGTTGCCTTCGAAGATACGGAGCACCGGGGAGCTACTAAAAATCAGCTGCAACCCGGGAAGTTCATCGTAGCATTGACGCAGCTCATCCGACCAATCAGGATACTTGTGGATCTGGTCCAAAACCAGCACCTTGCCACCCCTTTTGTAAAACTCATCGGCAAAGGAGAATATTCTTCGTTTGGAAAAATAAAAATCATTGAGATTCACATAAAGGCAATCCCTTGAATCACCATATCTTTCTCGAATGAAGTTGAGGAGGAAAGTGGTTTTCCCGACTCCGCGAAAGCCTTTAATGCCAATTACTCTGGCACTCCAGTCGATCTCATGGTGCAGCTCCCTGACAATTTTTACATCACCGGCACCCACCAAAAGTTTATGCGCTTCGAAAAAATATTCCACTTTTTTATTGAATAGAGAACAAAAATAAGCAGAATTAAGGAGATAGTGTAATCTCTATGTGACAATTGTTAGGAATGAGTGTTATTTATACTTCTTAAAAATAAAAGTGACCTAAAGTGACTAAAGTGACTAAAGTATTTGAGCATTGATAATGATTTGAAATGTCAAATTGGATCACGATACACTTCAAGTGAAAAACAAATATTGCAATTCAATCCCTTTATTGAATGAAAAAAGTGCCTAAAGTCAGGAGTTCCTGAAACTTTAGGCACTTTAGCTCACTTTAGTCACTTTAGCACCCTTCCTAATTGGAATTCATCGATATAATGAACTCTTCATTGGAATTGGTTTTGGAAAGACGGTCGCGGACAAACTCCATGGCTTCTACTGCATTCATGCCATTGAGGAAATTACGGAGGACCCAGATTTTATCAAGCATGGCCTTCTCAAGCAGCAAGTCTTCTCGACGTGTGCTGGAGGCCAGAATATCCACGGATGGGAAAACACGTCGGTTCGACAGTTTTCGGTCGAGCTGCAACTCCATGTTACCGGTTCCCTTGAACTCTTCAAAGATTACGTCATCCATCTTGGAGCCGGTATCGGTCAGGGCAGTTGCAAGGATGGTCAGTGATCCACCTTCCTCAATATTACGCGCGGCTCCAAAGAAACGTTTTGGTTTGTGCAGGGCATTGGCGTCGACACCTCCTGAGAGGACCTTGCCTGAAGCAGGAGCTACGGTATTGTAGGCACGTGCCAGACGGGTGATGGAATCGAGCAGGATCACAACGTCGTGACCACACTCCACGAGACGTTTGGCTTTTTCAAGCACCATGTTGGCAATCCGAACATGGCGTTCCGCCGGTTCATCGAAGGTCGAGGAGATTACCTCTGCATTTACGCTTCTGGCCATATCCGTAACCTCTTCAGGACGTTCATCTATCAGCAGGATAATCATGTAAACTTCCGGATGATTCGCTGCAATGGCATTGGCAATGTCTTTCAACAGCATCGTTTTACCGGTCTTTGGCTGAGCAACAATCAAGCCGCGCTGACCTTTCCCGATAGGGGCAAACATATCGACCACCCTGGAGGAGATACTGCTGAATTTACCTGCAAGATTGAATTTCTCGTCAGGGAAGAGGGGTGTAAGGTGTTCGAAAGGAACCCTGTCGCGAATGTACTCCGGACTACGTCCATTGATCTCGACTACTTTCACCAATGGAAAATATTTTTCTCCCTCCTTGGGAGGACGAATGATGCCGTGAACGGTGTCTCCGGTTTTTAAGCCAAAAAGCTTGATTTGGGATTGGGAAACATAGATGTCATCGGGAGAGGTGAGATAGTTGTAATCCGAAGAACGAAGGAACCCATAACCCTCCTGCATGATCTCAAGTACTCCTGTTTGGTTGATCACCCCCTCAAAATCATATGCTTTTTCCGCCTCCTTGGCCTCAACCGATTTTTGTGGCGAAGACTGGCCGTTTCCATTTTTTGGAGGATAGGCCATGTTGGACTGACTGGTAGAAAGTTCCTTCTTCTGAATGTTCTTGATGATTGGCGCCCTTTTTTCTTCCGGGCGAGCCTCTGTAGCTTCAAACTCCGGTTTGACTGCCTCATTCTCAACGGCTTCTTCTCCCTCTTCCGGAGCAGCATTTACTGAACTAACAGAAAGGATGGCAGACTCACTGCGAAGGACCCTTGGTCTCCGCTCTTTCTGCATCAAAGGCTCCTTACGCACCTTATCCCCTTTGTGATGAGATGGTTTTTCAACTGGAGAAGGCTCTTCCAACTCAACATTGGAAGGACCGCTAAACTGATCGTTTTCATCCAGTGGTATCGCAGGCTCATTGCTTTCTGAAAACTCTGAAACTACCTCGGCAGGCAGGAGATCGATGGTTTTCTTTACGATCTTGATAATCTTCTTTTCGGTTGGAGGCTTGATATCCACCTTTTCCTTGGGAACTTTAGGTACGGGCCGGTTTGCCAGTGGGGCCTTCTTTTCAGGTGTTTTGATAACAGAATCTCTTATCGCCTGCGTATCAAGGATTATGTAAATAAGGTCTTGCTTTTTGAAAGACTCGATGCGCTTGATATTCAATTCTTTACCAATTTCGCGCAATTCCGGCAAGAGTTTCTTGCTCAGTTCCAGGATGTCGTACATGTTTTTTGCTGATTTGTGATCAAAACAGATGTTGCAAGGAGCAACACAATGTTCAAAATTTAAATACTAATATAAATAACTTAGGAAGAGATAACAGGGATATTTGTAGATATTGTGTCAGATCGCTAATCTAAATCCGCCACAAATGTAGTTATTTGATTTCAATTCACAAAAGAAGAAATTATTTAAATATATGGAGGCATCTGCTAGGCAATATTTTTCCGAAATCTCGCAGAAAAATGACTTTGAAACCCGATAATGGCTCAAAAATCGATCCATTAAGCAAGAATATCACAAAGAACAGAATTTTTTTTTGTTTCATTCCTCTGACATTTCTCCTGTTCGTAAGCTCCCGGAAAACAAATTAATACATAATAAA